>CAZTVH010000149.1:0-5917 GCA_964616965.1 uncultured Bacteroidaceae bacterium
GCCGCCACCCATTTCATGCAAAGAAAAGGGCTTATCAAAAGCACCGACCCACTCAAGCCCTACAAGGGAGAGATGCCGACCGCCATTGGCCAAAGCCTATACGTTTTCAACATCGACACGACCGGCTTTGTACTAGTCAGCGCCGACGACCGGTGCTACCCCGTCATCGGCTACTCTATGAACGGCAGCTTCAACTATGCAAAGCTACCCGACAACATGAAAGCTTGGCTGAAAGACTGCTCCGCCACCATTCAGGCAGGCATTCAAGCCAATGCTCCTGTAAACAAAGATGCCCTCGCGCAATGGGACGAACTGCTCAAACCGTCTGAAAACACCTACCCACAACCCAAAAGCGACAGCTACCTGCTCACCTCCACTTGGGAACAAGGCAGTGGTTACAACAACTACTGCCCAATCATGAACGGCCAGCACGTAGTGGTCGGATGTGTCGCCACTGCCATGGCCCAAATCATCCGTTACTATGGCAAACCCACTCGTGGATTTGGGTTCAAAACCTACCGCCACTCGGCCTACGGCATCCTGTCGGTAGACTTCGACACAACCGAATACGACTACAGCCTGATGCCCGACAAGATACGCCGCAGTTCCTCTGCCAGAGAGAAGGACATGGTGTCGCGGCTGTGCTACCACTGCGGTGTAGTGGTCAACATGGAATACCAACATGCGGGACACACCACCGGCAGCGGCGCACACACCTCCAATGTACCCGAAGCCCTCAACTATTTCGGCTACACCGATGCCATGCACTACTCGCGCGGCATCATCAACAACGACTCGCTCTGGGCTGCGATGATACGCCACGAAATTGACAACCGCCGCCCCATCGAATACTCCGGATTTGGCGACGAAGGGGGCCATGCCTTTGTCCTTGACGGCTACAACACCCACGACCAATACCACTTCAACTGGGGTTGGGGCGGCTACGCCGACGGATTTTACCTACTCACCACTATGGTCGGCTTCACCAACCAACACGAAATGGTTGTCAACATCTACCCCTCAGGGTGGGACGGCCACCTCAGCCATTTTCTCGTCTCGCCCGACGGCAACGGCGACGGCACCTCATGGAACAGCACCAACAACAACATCAACGCTGCTATACGCCTCAACAGATTAGTGAACAAAGAAATATGGTTAAAGGAAGGCACCTACTACGGCGACACAAACAGCCAATACGCATTTGAATTCGACCAACCCTCCACAATCATTGGCGGCTTTGCCGGCACCGAGACCTCAATCGAACAACTTGATGCCCGAAACCACCCGACCATATTCGACGGTCAAGGGAGACGCAGCGTCCTATACTGCCACGAGGCAAACGGATATAATCGACAACTGAAAATACGCAACATTGTCATACAAAACGGGTACAGCCACAACGGTGCTGTCGTCAACCTATCCGACGAATTGGTAGCCAAATACCTGACCATCACCAACTGCCTAAGCGACAGTGGCAGCATCCTCCACACCTACGGCTGCCATGTGTTGGCCACAACCCTACACAACAACCAAGCCCCAACCATTTGCCAACTCACTTCGGGCACAGCCTTGCGCCAAAGCCTTATTTTCAACAACAACGGCAACGCCATCTCAATGGAAGGCTCCAGCCGTGTCGTCAACTGCGACATTGTGAGCAACCTCGGACACGGCGTCATATTCAAGCACCCCAAAAACACCTTCATCAACAATATTGTCTGGAACAACGACAACAACTTCCGCCTCGACACCACACTTGCCGACACCTCCTTCCGCTACTGCGGCATCGAGGGCGACAACCTCTTCTCGGATAGCACATTCGTCTGGCTCAACAGCAACAACGAACACGCTCAAGGCCCACACTTCGTCAATCCCAGCCTAACACGTGGCACCGAAGGCTTCGCCCCGACCCTCGACTGGCACCTCGGACGTGGCTCGGTCTGCATCAATGCCGGCGAGAAACTCAAAGAGAGCCTCCCCGATGGCGACCTCGACCAATCGCTCCGCAGCCGCCAAGGAGCCATCGACCTAGGCTGCTACGAAAGCAACTATCCCGTTGGCATCGCCCCCACCGACAATGCCGCCCGCCTCTCCGCTCACCCCAACCCGGCCAACCACTGGCTCACCGTCAGCCACTGCAACCACAACAACATTCAAATATTCGACATGACGGGACGTGAAGTACTCTCCGCCAAAACCACTACAGACACTGTTCGGCTCGACATCAGTCATTTGCCACAAGGTGTCTACTTCCTCCGGGCAGGCTCCGAAACCCTCAAGGTCGTCCGACAATAACCCTCATAGCCGCACCACACACCAAGCCGCAGGCCTACTAGTAATCTTTTCAAGACCATCCTGGCCGCCGTCCTCCTCCCTCCAATCTCCGATTTATCTCCACTCATTCTCTGCTCCATCTCCGCTCCTGTAGTGGAGATGGAGTTTGCAAGTGGTGGAAATCGATAGTATGAGGTTGGGAGCCACAAGGTTCGGCACGATGCGGCAAAGGCACCTGGAAGTGGGTGCAGGGGCGAGCATTTCTGAAATCGAGTGGCCACCGCTTTTAATGGTCCTACGCAGTTGTCTGGCCGGCTGGAGGCAAAAAGAAACGGTCACCTGCCTTGGGCTTTGGCGCAGAGCCTAGATGCCCACAGATGGCAGATGACCGTTGGCAATGAAAACGTTCAGTTTACTTCACCGGATGGTCGGCGTGGAATTGTTCCAAGCGTTCCTTCAGGGCGGGGAACTGGTCGCGCAGCACCAGGGCCACGCAGGCACGGATGCCTTGCTTGTGGCTGCCGGTGATGTCGAGAGCAATGGCGCTGATGCCGTAACGGATGAGCTCGTTGAGCAGGTCGACACCTTCATATCCGGGGTAGCAGAAGGTGAAGTAGAAGCCGTCGCCGATGTCTTCGCCCATGTCCTTGTCGTAGACGATAAAGAAACCATTGTCGGTGAACATCTGCTTCATAATCTTAGCCTTTTCGCCGTATTCCTTGATGTCCTTGACAAAGTTGAACGTGCCGTCGTTTGCTCCCTTGAGCATGGCGGCCATGGCATACTGCACCGAGTGGGCGGTGCCTGAGCTGAGGCAGTAGAGGGTGCCGAAGATGAGGGCGCGGCCCAACTGGGTCTGGCTGTAGAAGCGAGCCAGGTCGGGGCACTCCATGTTGAACAGTTTGGGGCTGCAGACCATCATGGCGATACGCTCACCGGCATAGGAGAAGCTCTTGGAGCCGGAAATCATAATGACATAGCGGTCGGTGTATTTGGCCACGGTGGGTTGGAAGGGAGGTTGGCCGGGGACGCTGTAGTCCTTGCGGAAGTCCATGAGGAAGTAGGCCGAGTCCTCCATTACCACTACGCCGTATTTATTGGCCATTTCGCCGATAATTTTCAGCTCGTGTTCGGTGAAGCAGAACCAGGCTGGGTTGTTGGGGCTGCTGTAGATGAGGCACGCCACGTCGCCGTCCTTCAATTCCTCTTCGAGTTTGTCGCGCAGTTTGTCGCCACGGTATTCATACACGTCGAACGCCTTCATCGGGATGCCCAGCACACGGCACTGCTGCTTCTGCACGGGGAAGCCGGGGTCGATAAAGAGGACCTTGGTCTTCTTGGCGTCGTAGCGGGTGAGGGTGAGGAAGCTGGCGAAGCCTGCCTGCATCGAGCCTACCGTAGGCACGCAGCAATCAGGGGTGACATCTATGTCGAGGAAGTTTTTGACGAAACGGGCAGCCTCTTTCTTGAAGTCGGCGGTGCCGTAGATTTCGGGGTAGATAGAGGCAACGCCGCTCTTGAGGGCCTCAATCTGGGCGTTGACACCCACCTGCGGTGCAGGCAGTCCGGGGATACCCATCTCCATCTTGACAAAGGGGATGCCTGTCTCCTTCTCCACATCCTGTATCATCTTGCGCATCTCACGGATGGAGGCTTTGCCAGGGTTGGCTATCTTGTTTTGGCTGGCAATCCTGTCGATTACCTCTTTCTGTATGGGAATTTGTGTCATGTTATTATTGTATTAAAGTGGTACTTATTGAATTCACTTGGTTGCAAAGCCTTTCAGTTTTGCCGCGTTAATGGGGCTAATCTCCTTGATGATGTCGTACACCTGTTTTTGCTCGTCGGCTGGGGCTGGGGTAAAGATGCTCACCAGCTCGGTGATTTTGACATCGATAAACTGCTGGACCGACAGCACGTTGGGCCGAGTCTTGTGCACCTGATGCAACGCCTGCAGGGCGGCGATGATGTTCTGTCGTGCCTGCGGTTGGTCTTTTGTCATCATATCTAGCCCCATGCGGTGATAGAGGTAGTAGGCCGAACGCAGCGATGCGTATGCCGAATTGGTATGGTTTTCCATGAACCAATAGCGGGCTTTGGCACTCTCGCGGCTATTCCAACCCTTGTAGGTCTGTTGTTGGTCGGCTGTCTGACAGATAGTGCGCGCCATTTCATAGAACTGCTCTCCACCATTCGGGGCATAGCTGTCGAAATAGACACCCAGCAGGATGTAAAGGTAGTACGACACAGCCGACGAGAGGTTGCCATAGAAGGTATTGGGGTCGAAATCAATCGGCTGGCTGTCGTTGTAAACAAACATGAAGTCGTTCGACTCGATATAGTTGAACAGGCCTGTGGTGTAGTTGGAATTATACACGGGCCGACGCAGTTGTATCGTGATTTGGCCTTTGAAGTCGGTGGCAGAGGTACGCTCACTGAGAATGATGCTGAACGAGCAGTCTAACCGCTCATGTTGCTCCATTTCCAGATTGGTCCAGCGGCGCGAGTTGATAAAGTCCTCCAAAGCCTGTTTCATGTTATCAAAAACTTTCTTGTCCGACGACTCATACCCTTGGGTGGTAGTCATCAGTTTTTGGGAGTTAATGGAAACGGCACAACGAAACTCTTGGGCATTAAGCACACCCAAATTAATAAGAACCAGCAATATAGCTATTACTCGCTTTATCATTTCTCCTTGCAAATATACGAATAATTTTCGATATAAACGTTAAAATCGTCTTTTTCAACGAAAGGTTGTCGGGATTTTAAGTATTATTTTTGTATCTTTGCAGTGTGTTAAACCTTATTGCATAGTATTGCATCATACAAATCCACAGACACTACATTAATACTACATAGATGAAAAACAAGTGTATTTTTACTATAGTCCTCTTGCTAGCTCTTGCTGCCACTGCGGGTGCGCAGACACCGTGGCGCACCGTCGACTCGCTTGTGAAGACCAAGGCCTACGCCGATGCCTACACCCTGTTGCAGCAAAACTACGACCATGCCAAACAGCATGGCCGGTCCTACGACCTGCTGCGGGCCGCCTACAGCATGGCTGAAATAGGCAAGGCGTACCCTCCAAAACAAAACGATGAGTCGCTGTTCCGCCACACCCTGCCCTACCTCGACACGGCGGAGAGGGCCCTGTGCCACACCTTGATAGCCAACATCTATGCCACAGCGATTCTCAACCGCCGAAGTGCACATGAGACGGAAAGCACCCCCCCATGCCACACCGACCCGGCCGACACGGTGTATGGGCTGTGGTGCACTTCGCGGCTGGCCGACAGCATCTGGAGCCACACCTCGGAAGCGCTCTCCAATCCCATAAAGATACTAAAAAACAAGCGGATAGCCGACTACGACTATCTGACGCGGCACGACACGGTGAACGACTACGCCGACCTCACCCTCTACGAGGCGGTGGCCTACGCCGCCGTGCACAACATCGAGAGCAACAGCCTGCTGTTCAACGGCACCGACTTCGTCTACAGCGACAGCCTATACAACGTCCTATGCGACCCCACCCATCTCGCCACCATGACCATTCCCCAAGGCGGCACAGCGCGACATAAGCTCCAACTGCTGAAAGAGGTGGCGCAATTCCTGATAAGTCAAAAGGACGACACCGCCTCGGTGC
>CAZTVH010000150.1:0-5916 GCA_964616965.1 uncultured Bacteroidaceae bacterium
CTACTCCGCCATCCTCAATATGCTCTATTCTACATGGGGTGGCTGAGTAGTTACAAAAGTTGGAAAAGAAACTTAAAAATAATTAAAACATCGCCCCCGGCTGTAAGATTTTGCCCAGTTGTTCGTTTATTTAATATCTTATCAGAACAAAAATACAATATCATGAAAACTACAATCAAGACCCTTGCCACCCTATTTGTGGCTGCAACCTTTGCCTTTGCTGGTTGTGAGAAAGTAGACAACGTCACTCCCATCATTCCCGACACTCCAGAGGAAGAAACACCCGAAAACATCTATGTCGGCACCTCCTGGTCGGCACGTCTGGAGAACAACTACACCATGCAACAGCAAGGTTTCGACATCGATATGGAACTCACCTACGATCTCTATCTCGACTTCCTCGACTCCACTCATGCCGAGCTATTCCACGACCTCTATGTCTATGTCCCCGCCTACCCAGCCGCTTCGCAGAGTGACAACATGACCGAGGAACTTACCTACTCATTCAGCCACGACAGCGTGTTCTTAAACGCCACTTACGTTGACGAAGAGTCGGGCGAAACATACGAGTACGGCTATGTGGCAATCTACGACACGGTGGCCAAGACCTTGACAATGGATTACGACGACCCCGACATGGAAGAGATGATGGGCACCTCCATAATTGTGTTCAACCTTGTGGAAAACCCTTCCAAGACCATCGTGCCCCGTCCTCAATCCAACACGGGCAAGGCCCGCTGGCAGAAGGTCGTCAGCAAGATAGCTCAGACCCTCGGACTCTAATAGCCTGACCGACCATGAAAAACCTAAAATCAATCCTTGCTCTGGCAGCTGCGATACTGGTTTTGAGTACTGCAACTGCCAGTCCTGTCACCCCAAAACGGGCGACCACCGTGGCGCAGAACTTCTTCAACTCGTTGCCCACCACTAAGGGCAACACACAGTTGGAACTCAGCAGCACCCCGTGGCAGTTCGACGGCATATACCTCTTCACCGCCACCGGCGGAGGGTTTGTGCTGGTGGCTGCCGACGACGCGGTGCGCCCTATTTTAGGCTATTCGCCTACAGGCACACTCGACCCCACTGATATGCCTCCTGCCCTCCAACAGTGGCTGCAAGCCTATCAACAGGAAATCGGTGAAATCCAGAATTCTCGATTCTCAATTCTCAATTCTCAATCCCCCGAATGGTATGCATTAGAGAACAACCTGATGCCCAAGGACGACGGTACCGCTGTTGTGGGGCCGCTGATTGCCACCTTCTGGGACCAGACCTACCCTTACAACGGCTACTGTCCCGGTAGCTCGGCAGTGGGCTGTGCCGCCACGGCGCAGGCGCAGGTGATGAACTTCTGGAAGTTCCCCGCCTTCGGCATAGGAAGCCATAGCTACACCCATGCCCGCTATGGTCTTCAGTCCGCCGACTTTGCCCACACCCTCTACGACTGGGACCACATGCCCACTATGGCCACCTACGCCTCCCCCATGGTGGAGAAAGAGGCTGTGGCGACGCTGATGTACCACTGCGGCGTGAGTTTGGATATGAACTACGACCCCAACGGCAGTGCGGCAGCGGGCTTGGCCGGCATGGAAGGCATACCCAGCATCGACAATTCTTTGAAGGACTATTTCGGCTACAAGACCTCAATGCGTGTCGTACATAGAGAACGCTATACCAAAGACCAGTGGCGTGACCTACTCACCGCCGAACTAGACTTGGGGCATCCCATCGTCTATGTCGGTTCTGGCGATGCAGGCGGTCACGGCTTTGTCTGCGATGGCTACGACAACCGCGGCTATCTGCACTTCAACTTCGGTTGGAGCCGAAATGGCGACGGCTTTTTCCCTGTCGACTCCATCAGTCCTGGAGTGGGCGGTGTGGGTGGCAATGGCACCTACACTTTCAACCAGGGCAACGCTGCCCTTCTCGGCTTGGAGCCCGACTATCGTATGCGGGTGAGCGACACCCTCTTCTCCATGAGCCGCAGCGGTGGTGACAACGCTTTGCTCTTCTGCATCAACGACACGGTCGACGCTCCGTGGGGTATGACATGCGATGCCGATTGGATTTCTTTTTCCGAGAACTTCATCCAGCGTGCCGGCTGGCTCTATTTCCACGTTTCAGAAAACACCAGTGGGCATGAACGCGTAGCCTTGGTCACGTTCACACAGGGCAGCGAACAGCGCACGGTGCGTATTGTGCAGAATGCTTTCGACGAAGAGGAGCTGTGCCCGCTGACTGTGGTGATGGAAGCCACCCACGGCGACGGCTGGCAAGGTGGTGCCCACCTGTCGTTCGAGTCGGCAACAGGCTACGTCTACGCCACCGTACAACTGGCCTCAGGCGTTAAGGATTCTGTCGTCGTCCGTGTTGCTCCCGATGCCATCAACTCAGTCTGGCATCCGGGCGGCGGAACCGACCGCTATGTCAACTATACCGTCAAGAACCAGCAGGGTGCAACCCTCATGTCGGTACGCAACGCCTATCGCAACGGCGGCACCCACCGCATCGTCCGCCCCTGCGAATCTGACGGCACGGTGGGCATTGGCGAAACGTCTGCAGGCGATGACGTCACCCTCTATCCCAATCCTGCCTCAGACCACCTTCACATACAGGCCGCCCGCCTGCTCAAAGTGGAGCTGATGGACATGAGCGGCCGCACCCTTATCACCGCCACCACTCCCCATATCGACCTCGGCCACTTGACCCCTGGTGCCTACTTCGTCCGCATCACCACCCCCGAAAACACCACAGTCAAACGCTTTATAAAGAAATAAACCCATGAAAAAGCCCTTCCACCTTTTAGTGTTTAGTTTTTGCCTTTTACTTTTCAGTTTCACACAGGCGCAGAGCCCGCTGAAGGTCGAAACCTTCCGTCTCGACAACGGCCTCAAAGTCATCCTCTGCGAGGAACACACCCAACCCAAAGTCTACGGCTGTGTGGTAGTCCATGCGGGCAGCAAGAACGAGAAGCCCACCGCCACGGGTGTGGCCCACTACTTTGAGCACATCATGTTCAAGGGCACCGACCGCATCGGCACCACCAACTGGGCTGCCGAGAGCCTCTATCTCGACAGCATCAGCCAGGCCTACGACCGCCTGCATGCCACCAACGATGCCAAGCAGCGACACGACATCCAATTGGAGATAAACCGACTGAACATTGCCGCCTCCAAGTACGCCATCCCCAACGAGGTGGATGCCATACTGCAGAAGATGGGCTGCACCCGCCTCAATGCCGGCACCAGCTACGACTACACCGTCTACTACAACACCCTCCCCTCCAACCAGCTCGCCAACTGGATGGACGTATACGTAGAGCGTTTCCGCAACCCCGTCTTCCGCCTCTTCCAGTCTGAACTCGAAGCCGTCTACGAAGAAAAGAACATGTACGACAACCGAACCGGCCACGACTTCTCGCGCAACATCTTCACCGAGGCCTTTGGCGAACACCCCTACAGCCGCGAGGTCATCGGCCTTGCCGAGCACCTCAAGAACCCCCAACCCAGCGAGATGCAGGAGTTTTTCAACACCTACTATGTGGCCAACAACATGACCCTCCTCCTCGTCGGCGACTTCAACACCGCCGAAGCACGTCGTCTGATTAAGGACAAATTCTCCGTTTGGCGTAGTGGCGAGCTGCCCAAGCAACCCACCTACGACCTCCCCAAGTTCGAAAAACAGAAAGTGCTGGATGTCCGTCAGACCCCCATCAAGATGGGCATTATGATTTTCCCCGGTGTCACCGAGAAACACCCCGACTATATGCCCCTCGACATGCTTGGCAGCATTCTGGGCGGTGGCAGCGGCCTGCTCGACAAGGCAGCTAGCGACAACCGCATTATGATGGCGCAACTAATGCCCCTCTCGCTCCAAGATGCCGGCTCCACGGTTATCCTCTATGTCCCCAACATCATCGGGCAGAAACATCCCGCCGCCGAACAGGTCATCTGGGACTGTATCGACAGCATCAAACAAGGCAACTTCAGCGACGAGCTACTCGAGAGCATCAAGACCTCCAGCATCGTCTCGCAGCAGCGTCAGGTTGAAAGTTTCGAAAGCATCTCGAACCTGCTGCTAAGTCTCGAACTGAAAGGTTCCGACTATCAGGAGTGGCTCCGCGACAACAAACGCTGGATGAGCCTCACTCGCGACGAGGTCATTGCGGTGGCCAACAAATATTTCGACCGCGACCACTGCACCCTTGTCCGCAGCAAGATGGGCTTCCCCAAGCACGACGCAGCCGTCAAACCCGACTGGGACCACCTCGAAGCACAAAACCAAGGTGTCAAATCCTCCTTTGCTAAGATGATTGAAAACAATGTGCCCGACCCCATCAAGCCCCAAATCATCGACTTCAAAAAGGATGTCAGCATCACCGACGTGACTCCCCACTGCCAGCTCTACAGCGCGGCTAACCCAAGAAACGATGTCTTTGAACTCAAAATCACATACAATTATGGCTTGCTCGACGACTACAACCTCGACCGTGCCATCAGTTATTTGGAGATGCTAGGAGCCGATAGCATGAATTTGCAGCAGTTCAACATGGCTATGGACCTAGTGGGTGGCAGTGTCAGTCTCTACACAACGGGTGACGACCGTTGCTGCTTGAGGGTCAGTGGTCTTGAGCAAAATATGGACAGCATACTCAGCCTCGTGTCGCGTTGGTTATTCAAGCCTACGCACGATGCTAAGATGATTGAGAAGGCCGTCGACGGCATGAAGGCAAATGTAAAGGCCGCCAAGAACGACGCCGACAGCTGGTGGGATGCCCTCGACGAATATGTCGACTACGGCTCCCTGTCGTCCTTTCTCCGGCAGATGCCCATCAAGGAATGGAGTAAACTGACGGGCGAACAACTGCACGACGAGATGCTGAAAATATTCACCCGCAACGGATATGCCACCTTCACGGGCAATACCGACCCCTCCGAGGTCTGTTCCAAACTCCTCCAATACGGACTTGTGCGTACCGATGTGGAGGTGATGCCCCGCCGAGCCTTCAAGCGCAACGTGCAGGACAAGCCACAACTCTTTTACGCCCACAACAAGAAGTTCCTTCAGTCCAATATCCAATTTATCATACCCAGCATCGATTTCGACACCGCCGACCAAGCCGCCAGCTTCCTCTTCAACGAATATTTTGGTGGCAGCATGAACGGTGTCGTGTTCCAAGAAATCCGCGAGTTCCGCTCACTAGGATACAGCACCCGCGGCTATTTCAGTTATAACCTCCGCAACCTCAACCCCTCGTTCCTATACTGCTATCTCGGCACCCAGTGCGACAAGACCTACGACGGTGTGGAGGCAATGCGCCAATTGATGGTTGATTTTCCCGAGCGTCCCGACAAACTGGCTCCCGCCATTGAGCAGAAAGTGGCTGCACGCAATAGCGACTACTACGACTTCCGCAACATACCCTCCTTTGTCCATAATAATATGGAAATCGGTTGGACCTACGATCACCGTGCCGAAATCACCCAGCAAATCAACCGTCTCACCATGGATGACCTCCGTGCCTTCCACAACAAGTACATCAAAGGCCGCCCGCTGGTGGTGGAAATCACCGGCAACGCCAAGCGTTACGACCCCAAGGCTGTTGCCAAACTCCTAGGCTCGGATGTCAAAGTCACTGAATTGAAGTTCGACCAACTCTTCCGATTCTAAACCTAACATACTCATTTATCACCAAGTCCTCCCAGCCCAGCCTCGGAGGACTTTTTGTTATCCCCCTTTCCCGCTATTGCATTTTGATTGCAGTTGGTTTGTCATACATAAATGAAACATAAACGAGCGGTAAACTGATGCCAGATGTATTGAGAATTAAAATATTGAACTATAGGGTATTGGGGCGGATGTGGAATTGTGGAATAACTGAAGCGTGCGGGAGAGCGATTGGATGGGAATGGGTTG
>CAZTVH010000151.1:0-5557 GCA_964616965.1 uncultured Bacteroidaceae bacterium
GATTCGTACCACGAGTCAGAGCCTGCTGGACTATGTGCCTTACGGTGCTACGACCGAGGGCTTTGGTGGCACGTTTGCCACACAGGAGAACTTCCGCATCATGCGTAAGGCTTTGGACGAAGTGGGCGAGGAGGTTGGCCGATATATTCGCTTGTGTAACTATTGCTCCGGCTTGTGTATGCCTGAGATTGCCGCTATGGGCGCATTGGAGGGCTTGGACGTGATGCTGAACGACGCGTTGTATGGCATCCTGTTCCGCGACATCAACATGCAACGTACGTTGATTGACCAGTATTTCAGCCGTATCATTAATGGCTTTGCAGGCGTTATTATTAACACGGGTGAGGATAACTATCTGACTACTGCCGATGCATACGAGGAGGCCCATACGGTGTTGGCTTCGGACTTCATCAACGAGCAGCTGGCACTGCTGGCTGGTTTGCCCGAAGAGCAGCAGGGTTTGGGTCATGCCTTTGAGATGGACCCCATGTTGGAGAATGGTTTCCTCTACGAGTTGGCACAGGCACAGATGCTGCGAGAGATATTCCCCAAGGCTCCGCTGAAGTATATGCCCCCCACGAAGTTCATGACGGGCAACATCTTCCGTGGTCATATCCAAGACGCTTTGTTCAACATTATCGGGCAGTGGACGCACCAAGGCCTACAGCTGCTGGGCATGCCCACCGAGGCTATCCACACGCCCTTTATGAGCGACCGCTATCTGAGCATCGAGAATGCCAAGTATATCTTCAACAACATGAAGGACATTGGCGAGGAGGTGGAATTTAAGGAGAACGGCATTGTGCGTAACCGTGCCAAGAAGGTGCTGGACGACGCGACCCAGTTGCTTGAGGCTATGGAAAGCGAAGGCTTGTTCACTGCGTTGGAGAAGGGTATTTTCGCCAATGTGAAACGCCCGAAGAACGGAGGTAAGGGCCTGGACGGCGTGACGCTGAAGGCGGAGAACTATTTCAACCCGTTTGTTGAGATAATGAAAGGTAAAAAATAATGCGTTAATGTGTGAATGCGTTAATGTGTGAGCGGCCAGCGCAACAAACACTAACGTACTAACACGAAAAAACGATAACACAATAACACAACAGAATTATGAGCGAAGGTTTGTATTCGATGGAAGCTAAGGATTTCGACAAAACCTTAGACCTTACCAAAATAAAGCCATATGGCGACACAATGAATGACGGCAAGACCCAGTTGAGTTTCACGTTGCCTGTGCCTGCTGGCGACGAGGCCAATGAGGCTGCCAAGCAGCTGATGAAGAAGATGGGTTTTGAGAATCCCTTAGTGGTGTATAGCAAGGAACTGACCGAAGGATTTACATTCTTCAATTGCTACGGTAGTTGCACCCACACGGTGGACTACACCACTATACATGTGCCCAAAGTGGAGAGCAACACAATGGACATGCACGAGTGCGACGAGTATATACGCGAGCACATCGGGCGTAAGATAGTCGTTGTGGGAGCCAGCACTGGCACAGATGCGCACACCGTGGGTATCGATGCCATCATGAACATGAAGGGCTATGCCGGCCACTATGGTCTGGAACGCTACGACATGATTGATGCCTACAATCTCGGCAGCCAGGTGCCCAACGAGGAGTTTATCGCCAAGGGCATTGAGCTGCACGCTGATGCACTTATCGTGTCGCAAACGGTGACGCAGAAGGACATCCACATTAAGAACCTCACCGAACTGGTTGAGATGCTGGAAGCCGAGGGCTTGCGCGACAAGGTGATACTCATCTGTGGCGGTCCCCGCATCAGCCACGAACTGGCAAAGGAGTTGGGCTATGATGCTGGTTTCGGCATGAATACCTATGCCGACGATGAAGCTTCCTACATCGCGCAGGAGATGGTGAAGCGTGGAATGAAATAACGAATCAATAAAAAACAATCAAACAATAATAATATGGAAAAAGAACAAATCAAACCTTTTATCGCCCGTCGCGCTGCTAAGGAGCTGAAGGATGGCGATGTTGTCAATCTTGGTATTGGTCTGCCGACCCTTATTCCTAACTTCCTCCCCGAAGGAGTGCATGTCATCTTGCAGTCGGAGAATGGTATGATTGGCATGGGACCCACGCCCGCTGAAGGACAGGAAGACCCTTGGCTGATTAACGCAGGTGGCGGCTATATCACCTATACCGACGAGGCCAGCACCTTCGACAGTGCCACCTCGTTTGGCATTATTCGTGGCGGTCATGTCAATGTGTCGGTGTTGGGGGCCATGCAGGTGGACGAAGAGGGCGACCTTGCCAACTGGATGATTCCTGGCAAGAAGACCCCCGGCATGGGTGGTGCAATGGACTTGTTGGTGGGTGCCAAGAAGGTCATTCTGGCTATGGAACATACGGCCAAAGGCAACCCCAAGATTTTGAAGAAGTGCACGCTTCCCCTCACCGCCAAAGGTCAGGTGAACATGATTATCACCGAGATGGGTGTGATGGAGATTACCCCCAAGGGCATTGTCCTTACGGAGATTAATCCTGAGTTCACCGTTGAGCAGGTGCGGGCCGCCACAGAGGCCACGCTCATCATCTCGCCCGACCTCAAAGAAATGAAGTAGTCATATACCTCACATCCAATAAGGCATATTATGAAAAAAATCATCTTGTTGTTGGCAGCAGTTGTCGGCTTGATGGCAGCGCAGGCACAGCATGTCGAGTTTAAATGGCATCGTGCGTATGGTGTCGCGGGCTACGACTTCTCCACAAATATCAACCAGCTGACCTATGAGGATAAAGCGACCTTCCATGACTTTTACGCCATATACGGTTGGCAAATCCGCAAAGAGTCGGGCATTGGTCTGGGTGTGGAATACAAGATGGACATGACGGGCGGCTATTCTCAACTACCTGTCTTTGTCGAGGTCCGCAGCCATTATCTACGCAATCAGATTACTCCGTTCACCTCTCTGTATGTGGGCTATTCGATTCCGCTGGGCATGACTGGCGGCACCGACAAGGTTACCCATATCCTCAAAGGCGGTGCTACATGGGGTCTGAACGTAGGTGCACGCTACGCCATCCCTAACAATTTCGGCAAACTGAGCAAGTATGGCATCAGTGCCTATATCGGCTACCAAGGCATCTTCATGGACAAGGTACAGCTGATTGAGAACGGCCAAATTCAGAATGCTTTGAGAGTGCTGATGCAGAACGTCAAGTTTGGCATCGGCTTCAATTTCTAACTTTATGAAGAGATTGTCTTTGCCTTTCCTCGTGCTGCTGTGTCTTAATAATTTCCTTCAGGCGCAGCAGCAAGAGGAGATGGGCAATTTGCGTATGGACCCACGTGCCAATGTGGTGTCGTACGACGACGAGAACGACATTGAGCATCTTCGCTATGAAGATGCTTCTTCCTTATTGTCTCTTGCCGACGATTGGACTGTGACGATTGACAGCGGTCACTATGTGATGACATCCGACTATGAGTTTCCCCGTAGTTGGAAGTCATACAGAATTTTCTTTCGTATGCAAGCACCTTCCGGGTATGGTTTGTGGATGGGGGAGAAATTGGTTGGCATCAGTCACGACTGTTCTGCCGTGACCGAGTTCGACATCTCTGACCTCATCCGTTATGGCAAGACGATGCGTCTCTCTGTGCGTCATGTGGATGGCAACGACGGAAAACTTCTAGACCCTTACGGCTCCACGTTTCAACCCCAATGCACCTTGCTCTTTAAGCCATTGCTTAATGTGCAAGACTATACCCTTGTGGCCGACTATTCGCCTTCCAACCAGACTGGTGCCTATACGGTAGAGGCCGACCTCTACAATGTCAAATCTAAAGGCAAATGCTATTTGGAGGTAGAACTATGGGACTCAAAAGGCCATCAGGTCGATAAGCTGGGCAAGTGGTGTTTCTTCGACAGCCGCAATGTCTCCACGCAGACAATCTCCTCAACCCTCTCCAACATCCTTCCGTGGAATGCCGAAGTGCCACGACTCTACACTGCCGTTATCCGTCTCTACGACGACAAGATGGCATTGCAGGACATAGTGGGTACTCGGTTCGGCTTCCGCACCGTTTCATGCCAAGGAGCCTTGTCCGTCAATGGCAAAGTGGTTAATCTCAAGGGTGTCACGTTGCACTTGAAAGACAAGCTCTCTTCACCCGATGCGCTCAAACGGCTCCGCAACCAGATGGTGCAGATGAAGTGCAACAATATCAATGCTATCCGTATAATGGGTGGCACCCCCCAGCCTCGATTGCTGGAGCTTTGCGACGAGCTAGGTTTCTATGTGGTATGCGATGCCAATCTGTTTCCCAGCTCTAGCATGGGCCATGCGGTGGCAACAGACAACGAGTTTAGTGACCTTTTCGCCGACCGTGTGCGCACCCTCTATGGGCAGTACAAAAACCATCCTTCCATCATCGCTTGGTCGTTGGGTGACAGCCCCGACAACGGTGTATGTATGCAGACCGCTTATCGTGAGCTGAAGCGGCTCGACCGTTCGCGACCAGTGGTATATTCTGCAGCACAATATTCTGATAATACTGATATTATCGCACCGCAAGAGTGCAACGTCGATTTTCTGAACCAATATTTAGCAAAAAAGCAGTCCCGCCCATTGGTCATGCTCAGTTATGGCAGTGTCGTGGGCAACAACTTAGGTGGCGTTGCTCCGCTATGGGATAAGGTATATGACCATACCAACATTCAGGGCGGTTTCCTAAGGTTGACCGACTGGCAGTCGTTCTTGTCGCTGCCATATCTTGCAGAATGCAAGCATCTCTACCGCCCATTCGACATTCGTCTAACCTCCACCAGTGCCGATGCCGCAGAGTTCGATGTCACCAACTTGAACGACTTCCGCCCATTGGCTGACTACTCGCTTGACTATGTGATAGGCACCAACCGCAATTCCAATATCGTCGCGGGCGATGTGGTTCTCTCGCTCAAACCCGGCGAGAGCAAAACTATCAAACTAAAAGTCCCCAAGCTTTCTTTGCAGGCCGACGAGGAGGTCTCGATTATTTTCACCCTCCGCCAGCGTGGCAACACCAACACCGTCCCTCGCAACACGGTGCTATACACCCAGCAGTTCATCCTGCCTTCCAGTCCCGCCCCCGCCCGTCCTTTTGTCGCACAAGGCGGTACCCCCCTTAAGATAGAAACAGACACCCTTCATGGCGTTCATATATATAATGATGCAATATTATTAACATTTAATCAAAGTCAAGGACTTGTCACCTCGCTCTCATATAAGGGCCATCCTGTTATCAACCAGCCAATTCGACTTAACTTTATGCGTCCACCATCGGCTAACGACGCCCTCGATCCCAATGGCATTCGCCAATGGATGCGCTATGGTTTAGGCAACATGGATTGCGAAGTAGAGGCAGCCAACTGCCATCGGGTCGAAGGCGGTGCCGCTGCCATCGATGTCATGTTCCGTTACAGCACTGAAAGACACGGCGACCTCTTCGATGCCCGACAAACCTTTGTCATTTACCCCACCGGCGATATTCTGATAAACAACAATATCACCCTGTCTGAACAGATTAATTCGCTTGCCAAGATAGGCATCCAA
>CAZTVH010000151.1:5637-5850 GCA_964616965.1 uncultured Bacteroidaceae bacterium
GTCGTAGCATCGAAAGCTATCCTGACCGTCGCGATGCGGGTCTCGTAGCACAGCAGTCACGCCCCATCTCAGATATGTTCCATCAATATCAAGATGTCCAACATGCTGGCAACTATACCGACACCCGCTGGGCTGCCTTCCGCAATACAGAGATAGGGCTCTAAGTTGATATTCCCGACACCCTGTGCAACTTCTCCTTCTATCCCTTCTATG
>CAZTVH010000152.1:0-5825 GCA_964616965.1 uncultured Bacteroidaceae bacterium
TAGCACTGGTGCTGTCGACGCTGGCAGGGCGTGTGGCTCCGAGCCGATTTGTGCCAATTTCGATATTGAGCTATGGCTATTTTGTGCTTTTGTTGTGCAATGTGTTGTTCATTATTGTCTGGCTCTGCCTGTCGCGATGGGAGTTCATGGTGTCGGTGGCGGCGATAGTGGCGAGGCTGTCGTTTGTGCCGTTGTTTTTTCAAGTGGGTGGGAACATGGATGCGGAGCCTGCCGACGACAGGGTGAAGTTGATGACGTTCAATACCCACTCCTTTGAGGGGTTGGACAGCGACACGGCCATGACGGCTGATTCCGGCTCGGTAATATTCTTGTCGATAGTGGACGAGGAGCAGCCGGATGTGCTTTGTCTGCAGGAGTTTTTCCGCCCACGCCATGTGTCGGTGGCGGACAGCCTGAAGGCGAGGGGCTATGTGCACCATTATGGGGTGCATGCCACCAATGTGGCATCGCCCGTGATAGTATTCTCTCGTCTGCCTGTGGTGCAGACGCTGGACATGGACAAGAAGTCGATGTTTGCCATTGATGTGAAGAAGGGCGAACAGGTGGTGCGAGTGTGTTGTGTGCATCTCAATTCGTACCAGTTGACAGAGGAAGACATGGTGGGGTTGGAAAGCCTTTCGCACGCCAAGCCCGACAGCAACACACATAGGCTCTTGAAGAAGTTTAAGGAGACTACGCTGCGACATGAGCAGGAGTGGCAGGAGATGTTGCTGCCGTTGGTGCAAGCGACGCCTCATCCGCTGGTGTTGGTGGGCGACTTCAACGATACGCCAGCTTCCTATATCTACCAGCAGGCTACCGAATTATTGATGGACCCCTATGTGGAGCAGGGAAGGGGGTTCGGCACTACCTACCACGGCCCATATCCCGCCTACCGTATCGACTATGTGCTGCATTCGCCCGACATGGAGGCTGTGTCGTATAAGAGGATAAACACGAATGTGTCAGACCATTACCCAGTGGTGGTGAGTTTGAAAATAAATAATTGACCATTGACACAGAAGGAACGATACGAACGGCTAATAGCCTATTTTGAGAAAGAACGGCCCACGGCGCAGTCGGAGTTGGTGTATGAGAACGCCTTCCAGCTGCTGGTGGCGGTAATTCTGTCGGCGCAATGCACCGACAAGCGAGTGAATATGACCACGCCCGCACTGTTTGCTGCCTACCCCGACGCACAGACAATGGCAGCAGCGACCCCAGAGGAGATTTTCTCCTATATCCATTCTATCTCTTATCCCAACAACAAGAGCAAGCATCTGGTGGGGATGGCGAAGAAGCTGGTGGAGGACTTCGGTGGCGAGGTGCCGAGCGATGTGGATGAGTTGCAGACCCTGCCGGGGGTGGGGCGCAAGACTGCCAACGTGATAGCCTCGGTGGTGTTCAACCTGCCTGCACTGGCGGTGGACACGCATGTGTTTCGCGTGGCCAACCGCATTGGGCTGACCAAGAACAGCAAAAATCCGCTGCAGACCGAGCGCGAGCTGGTGAGGCATATCCCGGAGGAGAAGATACCCATCGCCCATCATTGGCTCATACTTCACGGACGCTATGTGTGCCAGGCTCGCAAACCCCATTGTACCGAATGTGGTATCAGCGAGCTGTGCGAGTATTTTAAACTAAAAAGTAAAAAGTAAGGCGGCAGCCCAATTCCCAATTCTCAATTCCCAATTACCAACGTGTTAACTCATCCGCTTTTTCTCATAGGTCTTGTGGCTGTCGGCATCCCGATAGCCATACATCTGTTGCAGTTGCGACGGTATAAAAAGGTTTACTTCAGCAATGTGGACATGCTGGATGAATTGCATAACGAGGACCGCCGACAGCGTAACCTGCGTCAGCTACTCATATTGGCTATGAGGATATTGGCCATTGTCTGCCTGGTGTTGGCGTTCTGCCAACCGGTGATTAGGAACAAATCATCGCAGCTGCGCCCAGGGGGGACGGTGGTGAGCGTGTATGTGGACAACTCATACAGCATGGAGAGTGGCGGCATGGACGGAAGCCTGCTGGAGAGTGCGCGTCGCAAAGCCCGTGAAATAGCGGAGGCATACAAGCCTGGAGTACAGTTTCAGTTGCTGACAAACGATATGGGCGGAGGCCAGTTTCAATGGCTCAGTCGTGAGGAGTTTCTCACGGCAGTGGACGGCTTGCAGACCAGTGCGGTGACACAGAACCTCTCCGTGGTGGCTCGTCGGCAAAACGATTTTCTGCGGTCGGCGACGGCATCCAACCGTCACGCATACATGATAGGCGATTACCAGCGGTCTACCACCGATATAGCCAACTATCCTTCGGACAGTAATGTCCTAGCCACCTTTATCCCTCTCGGTGGGAGTGGGGTGGCAAACGTGTATCTCGACACGATGGTGTTCGACAGTCCTGCCTATTATGCAGGAGCCGCTGTGCAGGTGGAGGTGACGGTGCGCAACGATGGCGACAAGGCGGTGGAGAGTCTGCCGCTGAGGCTGTCGGTCGATGGCAGGCAGCGTGCCGTGGCCTCGGTGGATGTGGCAGCGCACGGGTCGGCGACAGCCAAGATGACCTTTTCTGTCGGCAATGAAGGGATGGTGCAGGGCATGGTGGAGACAACCGACTATCCCATCACCTTCGACGACAGGCTCTATTTCACCCTGCCCGTGTTGCGGCAGGTGCCGGTTACGGCAGTGGGCGGCAAGGGTGAGAACCCCTTCTTGAGACGGCTCTTCGATGGCGACTCGTTGATACGCTATCGCCACACGGGGGTGGGACAGATTGACTATGCCCAGTTTGCCGACGGTGGTTTGGTGGTGCTAGACGAGCTGGCCGACATACCATCGGGATTGGCACAAACGCTTCGACAATTTGTGACGGACGGAGGGTCGCTGTTGGTTGTGCCTGGCGAGGGGGCTGCGGTGGAGTCGTACAATGCGATGCTGGCCATGATGCAGGCTCCACAGCTGGGCGAGTGGACAGCCCAGAAGAGCCGTGCCGAGCAGGTGGCGACGGAAATGCCCCTGTTCCGTGGGGTGTTTCAGGGTCGGCTTGACGACATGGAGACCCCTTCTGTGGAAGGCCATTACCGCCTGGTGGTTCAGGCGGGCACGGTGAGCCAGACGGTGGTGCGGCTGTTGGATGGGGGAGACTATCTGACCTGCACACCCGTGGGCGAAGGCAGTTGCTATCTTGTTGCCGCCCCGCTCAGGCCGGAGTATACCGACTTTGTGCAGCAGGCCCTCTTCGTCCCCACGCTCTACAATATGGCTCTATTCAGCACTCCCCCCGTGTTGCCCTATCATTTGCTCAGTGGTACCGAGCCTATCGCGTTGTTGGGCGACTACGATGCTGAAGAGCTGCCCCATCTGTTGGGGACCGACGATGGCCACGCCGACGTTATTCCCGACATTCGCCGCATCGGGTCGAGGCAGTGGCTGCTGACACATGGTACTGTCTCGCAGGCGGGCAACTATTGGCTGAAGGTTGCTGGAGACGCTGCTCCTGATGAGGGGCTTTCGTTCAACTACAGCCGACAGGAGTCGGTGCTGGACTTCTATACCCCCAATGAGGTGAAGCGGGTGGTGGACGACATGCACCTATCCAATTGCAGCGTGGCTACTAGCGCACAGAAATCAATGACCGACTATATCCAGCAACGCCATCAGGGGAAACCCCTGTGGCGCGTATTTCTGCTGTTGGCTCTCGTGGCCCTGCTTGCAGAGATACTCCTTTTGAGATTGAAAAAGTAAACGGTGGGAAATAATAGTTTTACCTTTTAGTTTTTAGTTTAATACAGTGCTTACAATCGATAATATCTCTAAATCATTCGGTAGCTACCGAGCCCTCGACGGCGTGAGTCTGCATGTGCGTCGGGGCAGTGTGTTTGGCTTGCTTGGTCCCAATGGGGCGGGCAAGACCACCCTGATCCGTATTGTCAACCATATCATTCGTCCCGATGGGGGCACGCTCCTTTTCGACGGTCGCCCCATGACCGATGCCGACGTGATGCAGATAGGCTATCTGCCTGAGGAGCGAGGGCTGTACAAAAAGATGCGTGTGGGCGAGCAGGCCATCTATCTCGCCCGCCTCAAAGGGCTTGACAAGGATACCGCTGAGAGACGTCTGCGACAGTGGTTCGACCGGCTGGAGATTACCGACTGGTGGAACCGCCGTGTGGAGGAGCTTTCCAAGGGTATGCAGCAGAAGGTGCAGTTTGTCGTCACCGTGCTGCACAATCCGCAGCTGCTTATCTTCGACGAGCCTTTCAGCGGCTTCGACCCTGTCAATGCCGACCTCCTCAAGCGTGAAATCCTGCGCCTCAAGGAGCAGGGTGCCACCGTCATCTTCTCCACCCACAACATGCCCTCGGCCGAGGAACTATGCGACGACATTGCCCTCATCGACCATGCGCAGGTGGTGCTCTCCGGCTCCCTTGCCGACATCAAGGCCTCGCACCCCGGCCAAGACCTCGACCGCATCTTCATCAACACCGTGCGTCCCCATTAACCCCATCAACCCCATCAAATGAACAAGATATTCCTAGTCATACAGCGCGAATACGCCACGCGTGTCAAGAAACCCTCCTTCTGGATTCTCACCCTCGTGGTACCCATCCTGCTGGCAGCCCTATATGCCATCCCCATCATGCTTGCCACCAAGCCGATGGAACATGCCAACGTGCTGGTTGTGGACGATAGCGGTCTGTTCCAAGGGCAGTTCCGTTCGGGTCGCGACATCACCTATTTCGATGCCGGCAGCCTCGACTATGCCAAACGGCAGCTGGCCTCGGTCGACACCCTCGATGCTATCGTCTTCATTCCTGCCCGCGAGACCTCCATCCCGCAGGATGCCTTCCTCTACTACCGTTCCGAAGCACCTTCGATGTCCGTGCAGGCCGACGTGAACAGCCAGCTGCAGGAGATACTCCGCAACGTCATCCTGCTCGATGTGCACGGCATTACCCCCGACGACTACGCCATGCTCACCTCCACACATATCCGCCTGCGCACGCAGGACATCGAGACGGGTCGCGACGGCTTCTTGCAGATAAAGCTCGTTATCGGAGCCGTCCTCGCCCTGTTGGTGTTTATGGGCGTATTTATGTTTGGCTCGCAAGTGATGCGTGGTGTGATGGAGGAGAAGACCAGTCGCATCGTCGAGGTCATCGTCTGCAGCGTCAAGCCCTTCCAACTGATGATGGGCAAGGTGGTGGGCATCGGGCTTGTCGGTCTTACCCAGTTTGCCCTCTGGGTGGTGCTGAGCGGCGTAGCCATGACGGGTGTGCGCATCGCCAATGCCGACCTCTTTGAGCAGGCCACTAGTCGCCACAGTGTCACCGAGGTGGCTAGCAAAGGCACCGAGGCAACCACACAATACGAGGCCGCCCGTTATCAGCAGGCACAGTACGAGGCTGGCGAAGGCATCGACAACGACCTGAAAGACCTCATCGAGGGGCTCGCCAGCATCAACTTCGGGCTGCTCATCATCCTGTTTGTCTTCTACTTTGTCTTCGGCTATCTGCTCTATGCCTCGCTCTTTGCGGCGGCAGGCTCGTTGGTCGACAACGAGACCGACTCGCAGCAGTTCACCCTCCCCATGACCGTGCCGCTGCTGCTCACCCTCCTGCTCCTGCCCGCCATGATCAACGAGCCTTCGGGCAGCCTCAGCACCTGGCTCTCCATCATCCCCTTCACCTCGCCTATAGCCATGCTTTTCCGCATCCCCTTCGGCGTGCCCATTTGGCAGATAGTGCTCTCCGTCCTCTTGCTGCTTGCCACCTTCCCGCTCTGCATCTGGGTGGCAGCCAAAATCTACCGCGGTGCCATCCT
>CAZTVH010000153.1:0-5751 GCA_964616965.1 uncultured Bacteroidaceae bacterium
CTACTTCGTGACGCTGACGACGGCCGCCGGCACCGGCACGCGCCGGCTGGTGATAGACTGAGCCGTGAATCGGGACCTGGGCCGGGGGCCTGCCGCCGCGCACCCCCGGTCCCCGACCCCCGGTTGGTATGAATGCCGAATGACCCAACAGCTATGAAGGTGTCTTATAAGTCCCCGACGGGGACGACATACCACAGGTAGGGGTGCCCCCCTGTGCAAACGGTTACGATTAAAGGGGATTTCTAAAAAATGGATTAAACGAAGACCCCTACGGGGTATAAATGTTGTTAATCAATGCGTTTTCTATTAAACGAAAACCCCTACGGGGTATAGATGTTGTTAATCAATGCGTTTTCTATTAAACGGAAACCCCTACGGGGTATAGATGTTGTTCATCAACGCGTGTTCTATTGAACGGAAACCCCTACGGGGTATAGATGTTGTTCATCAACGCGTGTTCTATTAAACGGAAACCCCTACGGGGTATTTTTAGAAGTAAGGGTGCCTCGTCGTGAAAGGACCAAAAAGCGTTGATATTCGTCAAGGCTTTTCAACTTTGGGGAGGTTGACGAAAACCAGCCGGATAACGAGCTAGAACCAAAAAAAATCGTTGGCCTATGTGTAAATCAAAAATTTTTGTGTACCTTTGCAACCGCTAACAAGGAGCCAAAATGTTAAAGGCGTGTGTTAGACGATAGAAATTAAACACTTATAGAATACTGGTATGTATAAAATCGAGCATCATCCAATCTTAGACATCCCGCAGAGCGAGATGGTGGAGTTTATTTATGACGGACAGAAGGTGCAGGGGCGCAAGGGTTACACGATTGCCGCCGCGCTGCATCAGGCCGGATTTCCAGTGCACAGCCACAGCCTAGACGGGCGTAACCGCAGTTTGAACTGCGGTATAGGCAAGTGTGGAGCCTGCGAGATGCTGGTGGACGGACAGGTGCGCCGCATCTGTATCACGTTGGTGGACGGCGTGAAGGAGGTGCGCCGCATTGAGTCGGGCGTGAGCGAGGTTCCAGAGATACGTCCCCAGCAGCCGCGCGAGGTGAAGGTGTATAAGACGCAGGTGGCCATCATCGGTGCCGGCCCGGCGGGCTTGGCATGCCGCGAGCAGCTGAACGCCTTTGGCATCGACAACATAGTGATAGACAACAATGCTAAGATTGGCGGTCAGTTCAATATGCAGACCCACCAGTTCTTCTTCTTTGAGAAGGAGAAGAAGTTTGGCGGTATGCGCGGCTTTGACATTGCCAAGACACTGGCAGGCCCGGTGTCAGGGCAGACAAACGGCCACGAGGGCATACTGCTGAACAGCACGGTGTGGGACCTGCTGGAGGGTAGGCGTGTGGCTATCAAGAATATCGTCACCGGCGAGGTGGCATATGTGGATGCGGAGCATCTGGTGGTGGCGACGGGCGCGGTGCCCTTTATGCCGACGTTTGAGAACGACGACGTGCCGGGGGTGTACACCGCTGCCGTGTTCCAGAAGATGATGAACCAGGAGCATACGCTGCTAGGCAAGCGGGTGCTGACCGTGGGAGCGGGCAATATAGGGTACCTGACTTCGTATCAGGGTATGCAGGCGGGTGCCACCATCAAGGCTATCATAGAGGCGATGCCCCGTGAGGGGGGATTCCCGGTGCAGGCCAACCGTGTAAGGAGATTGGGCGTACCCATTATGACGGGCTACACGCTGGTGCGGGCCATACCGAATGGGGACTATACCGGCGTGACGGGTGCGGTGATTGCCAAGTGTGAGAACTTCAAGGCCATTCCCGGCACAGAGCAGGTGATTGACGGCATCGACATCATCAATATCTGCACCGGCCTTATCCCCGACAGCCAGTTGCTGGTGAAGGGACGCGAGGTGTTTGTCCACAACACCTACGGAGTGGGCGACGCGATACGCATAGGCGAGGGCACCAGCGCGGTGCTGCGCGGCAAGCAGGCCGCCTACGAGGTGGCACAGGCGATGGGCATCCGCTACAACTATTACGACTATCTGGAGATTTCGCGCCAGTATATCGACTCGCAGCAGCACCCCATACGCATCTTGGAGAAGCCCAACCTGCCCACGGAGGAGCGCATGAAGATGAAACCCTTTGTGCAGCTGGACTGCCTCTACGGCTTTGCCTGCAACCCCTGCTCGTTCAGCTGCCCGCAGGGGGCCATCACCAAGCCGGCGACCAACACCACGCCGACGGTGGACTACGACAAGTGTATAGGCTGTATGCAATGTGTGAACAATTGTCCCGGACTGGCCATCTTTGGCTACGACCTGCAGAAGGGTGTCTGTTTCCTGCCCATCGAGTATGAGGCGGAGGAGGGTGCCGAGGTGTATCTGGTGGACAACAACGGAGCCAAGATAGGGGAGGGCACGATTGAGAAGATACTGAAGAAACCGAACAAGACCAACGTGGCAAGAGTGAAGGTGTGCGGCAACGCCGTAATGACCGACATCAAGGGCTTTATAGTGAAGGACCGCTACCCCGAACCATTGGCAATGAAGCCGGAGCATGAGGTGGAAAGCGAGACCTATGTGTGCCATTGCGAGGATATCAAGCTGGACCGCGTGCTGGAGGTGCTGGGCGACAGGAAGACCATATCGGTGGACGAGCTGAAGCATATCACCCGTCTGGGCATGGGTCCCTGCCGTGGCAAACGTTGCATCCCGCGTGCACGCCAGATATTGCGCAGCTATGGCATAGAGCTGGTGGGCGATGCCACGCCGCGTGCACCACTGTCGAACCAGGTGACCTTGGGCGACCTGTATAATGCCCAGACCAAGGAGGTGTTTGTCTTCCCGAAGATGAACGACGTGGCGAAGGAGCAGGTGGAGGTGCTTATTGCCGGCGGCGGTATTGCGGGCAGCGCGCTGTTCCGCTACTTCGCTGAGGCAGGCAAGCGTCCGGTGATGATTAACTACAGCCGCGGTGCCTCGTGGCGTTGCATCGGCGGCGGCAGACCGGCATTCTCCAATCCCGACATTGCCGACATAGCGGTGCACAACCACGAGATATTCAAGGGTATGCAGAAGGTGCATAATATCAACTACCACCTGACGCACTATGTCAACCTGGTGCATGACGAGGCCACATACAAGTCGTTGGATGCTTCGCGTGCGTGGAGCGATGCCTACATGATTGAGCGCAAGGATTTCAAGAAAGAGATTTCGCCCCTGTGGGACGACAGCAAGACGACCTACAGCCATGCCCTAATCACGCGCGACTGCTGGCAGGCCACGCCGGGCCGCGTCATCGACTATATCCGTGGCATAGGCGTGGAGCAGGGCGGCCGCTACTATGAGGACTGCGAGCTGCTGCATGTGCAGAAAGTAGGCGGACACTATGTGGCGCTGGTCCGCACACACGAAGGGAAATATGTGGAGTACACCTGCGACCATTTCGTCAACGCTATGGGCTGGGGCGCAGAGAAGTTTATCGACCAGCTGGACCTCGACACGGGCCTCTATCCCGTCAAGCATCAGGCATTCATCACCCGCCGACTGCCGATGATGGGACCTAACGGCGGGCCGCTGGACATGGTTATCGACCGTCGACACTACAAGGGCTTCAGCGCAGTGTATGGTCAGCAGTGGGGCCACACGGGCCAGATTATCGGCTGTGCCAGCCCCGACACCGATGCCTACGAGGCACGGCAGAACATCAAGTACAACAGCAAGGAGTTCTTGGAGATAGTCTCCGAGGTGTTTGCCGAGTGGATTCCCAACCTGCGCGAGGTGGGCTTCTTGGCCGTGTGGGCAGGCCGCTACACCGAGCCACGCTATATTGTGGACCCAGAGGTGGGACTCTGCACCGGATTGCGCGGACACGGCTTCATGCTGGGACAGTACTTGGCCAAGCTGTATGTGGACAAATATCTGGGTCGCGAAGTGCCTGGCTACATGGAAGACTTGAAGATTGGCGGCAAAGGATTGTCGGAGAACGCGTTCAAGTAGACGGTTGCCTATTGATAAAAGGTGCTCTGTGCTGTTCAGGGCACCTTTTTTTCATTATGATTAGGTAGTGCTGCGTGTGAAATAACTACTAGTTTGTAATTGCTGAGTCGTGTAATAGTCGTATCTTTGCATCATCAAAAACAAGACGACAATGCAAGAGATTGTACACTTAATCAACGAGATGTCGCCCTATCTGTTGTTAGGGTTCCTGTTTGCGGGACTGCTGCACGCGTTTGTCCCGTCAAAGTTGTACCACAAATACCTGTCCAAGCCCACGTTCGGGTCGGTGGTGAATGCCGCGCTGCTGGGCATACCGCTGCCGCTCTGCTCGTGCGGGGTCATCCCCACTGCCATGTCGCTGCGCAGGGAGGGGGCTTCGAAAGGGGCGACGACCTCGTTCCTTATCGCCACACCGCAGACGGGGGTGGACTCCATTCTGGCAACCTACGGCATGATGGGGCTGCCTTTTGCCATTGTGCGCCCGGTGGCGGCATTGTTCACCGCTCTCTTTGGCGGTGCGGCGGCCAATATCTTCGGCAAGGAGAGCGAGGGCAACGCCAATGCCGAGGTGCCTACCCACGACCATTGTGAGTGCGGTGACGACTGTGGTTGCGATAGCCACACTAAGCACCGCAACAAGCTGGTGGAGGCGTTGCACTATGCCTTTGTGGAGATGATTGCCGACATTGGCAAATGGCTGCTGATAGGGCTCGTGGTGGCGGGACTGATAACGGTGCTGATACCCGACAATGCCTTCACGCTCTTTCAGGGCAACACGTTGGCATCGATGCTGTTGGTGCTCTGCATCGCGGTGCCGATGTACCTTTGCGCCACGGGGTCTATACCGATTGCGGTGGCACTGATGCTCAAGGGACTCACCCCTGGGGCAGGGCTGGTGCTGCTCATGGCGGGGCCTGCTTGCAACTTCGCCAGTATGCTGGTGGTGAAGAAGGTGCTGGGCACACGCTCGCTCATCATCTATCTGGCCTCCATCGTGATTGGGGCGGTGGGCTTCGGCTACCTGATTGACTTCCTGCATTTCGGGGGGTATATCAATTTCCTCGGCAGCCTGCAGGTGGCGGATGCCTGCGGACATGGCTGCGAAGGGGGTGGCTCGTGGTTTGGCTGGGCTTGCACCATTGCACTGCTGTTGCTTGTGTTCAATGCCTTATTGTTGCCTAAATTGCGCCATAAGAGGAATGCTGCTGAAACTAAACATGTAGAAAGTATGAATACCAAAGTTTATCATATCGAAGGCATGAACTGCAACCACTGCCGCGCCGCCGCCGAGAAGGCACTGCAAGACGTAGAGGGTGTCACTTCCGCCCGCGTGGTGCTGGAGACCAAGGAAGCCTTCATCGAAGGCACCGCCTCGGAAGAGGCACTACGCAAAGCCGTCGAGTCGGTAGGGTTCACACTAGTGCCATAGTAGCATTGGCATCGGCCAGTGGATAGGCGAGTTATCTCACCCGACAGGTAGTGTGTCCTCTTATCTTGTAGAAAGATTTGTCTTACGGCACAGAATAAACATGACAAAATTTGTTTTGCGGCGTAGAACAAATTTCAGGATATTAGGCGTTCTGCAATAGTAGCCATTTCCATACAGGAACAAGGTCTACAGTAAGTCCGCCGTGGTTTATTGTAGTCTCTTCGTCCCGTGTCACAATGACGGCTTTTTTTAGCGGGTGAACCTTGTTGAGTTTTGCCAAGGAATCCAATTCCCTTTTTATGGTGTTCTCGTCAGAGAGTCGATAGGATGCCTGCATAGCCAGACCCTCTTCTGG
>CAZTVH010000154.1:0-5667 GCA_964616965.1 uncultured Bacteroidaceae bacterium
TCCTGCCCCATCCCGCCCGATAGCCACCGGCTGCGGCCCCGTTGTCCGCTCCCTGGAGCGGACAATGGGCGGAGATTGCGTGGAGATTGAGCGGAGAACGGAGGGTGCCATCTGGCACAACGCTTTAAAGAAAAATGAGTTGTAGAGATACAACTAGGCGAAATTCACCACGGGAAACAGATAAGGCTAATCAACGCAATACGATTGAACGGAAAGCCCTGACGGGCTATTTAGGGAGATTGGCATAGAAAACTAACCTGCGTTCGCATCGGGTACTTAACGGGAGACATTTGTTTGCTTCAGACAACCACCGCACTGCGACTAGGGGCTGTACGGTGCTATTCGTATCACACCCAAGGGGTGCGATTTATGCTCCCAAAGATTAGCGATGGGGCAGCCTACGACAAACTAATGGCATATAGCATTTTAGAGACTGCCGTCCACCGGCCTGCGTGTAAATGAAACAATTTTGTGTCTAATTCTTCCGAAAAGAAACGAGAAATGCCACGAAATGCAGATGAATTATCTTGAAATCGTTAGTTCGCCAATGCGAAAAATCGTTAAACCCACAACACATTCGAAGAATAACACATTCATACATTTACACAACGACACACACGCTATTCGATTCGGGCAGTAAGAAGATTTTTTCTGTCGCCAACGTAGAAAATCAATTATTTTTGTGTAAATTTGCACACTGAAATCATGGTTCAAACAATAGTATTATGTCACGATGGGTATTTATAATGATGCTGGCGTGCTGCCTGTGTGGATGTACAAAGAAGGATGACGGGAGGATGGACTGCAAGATATTCTGGCAGCTACGGCACTCGCCAAAGCACTTGGAAGAGACTGAGATAGAACAGGCTTACAGAACCACGTTCTACAATTATTACGAACGGGTGAACGACAACACGGTGATAGCCCGCAATACGACCATGCAGGACGTGCGGTCGCTGACCATGAAGCTGGCCAGTATGGCCGATGCCAAACTGGAAGGCACCACCGACCCTGGGCTGGAGTACAGTGTGGAGATGTGCGTGTATATCGACTTTGCAGGCAAGTATGTGGAGGAGGTGTGGAGCAAGACGTATTGAAAAGTTAAGGATTAAGGTGGGTTAAAAAAATAAGAATGAACGAAAGCCCATACGGGGATAATCAAGGCGTTTCTAATGGACGACAAGTGTTGAAGGAACTCACCTCAGGAATTAGGGATTGGCAGCCACAGAATGTAACAACATATCAATATACCAACAATACTATGAAGAAAATCATCATCTTGGCGATTGCAACAATGTTGGCAATGCCTGTGTTTGCCCAGCAGAAGAAGGATGCAAACAAGAAAACGGAGAAGACCGCCATAAAGGAGGGTCAGAAAAAGGAAGAGGGGCTGAAGAAGGTGTATGACGAAGAGCGCGACCCCATGTCGCAGATAGACGAGGCACTGGAGGAGGCCCGCAACAGCGGACGGCTGGTGATATGCCAGGTGGGCGGCAACTGGTGCCCGTGGTGCCTGCGCTTTGCCGACTTTATCACCCGCAACGAGGAGATTGCCACGTTTGTGAAGGACCACTTTGTATACATCCACCTCAACACCTCGAAAGAACACAAGAACATAGAGATGCTCAAGCGGCTGGGCAACCCCGGACGCTTCGGCTACCCCGTGCTGGTGGTGCTGGGCCACGAAGGCGAGGTGCTGCACATACAGAACAGCTCGTACCTGGAGGAGGGAAAGAGCTACAACGCCAACAAGGTGCTCGACTTCTTTAAAAACTGGACTATCGAGGCCATAGAAAATCTGAAATAAGGGCAAATCATAGTGACTGGCGGACGGACGAATGCGTCGGTGCCAGCTGTCGCTATTCACCCATTCACTATTGAGCCATTCACACATATAAAGCAACGCTTATGAGAAGAATTCTGTTAGTAATAGTGGCTGCCTTGACATTGAGCAGCTGCCAAAACGAGAGCCTCAACCTCATGTCGTTCAACGTGCGCTACAACGGGGTGTGGGAGGACGACGGCGAGAATGCCTGGCAATATCGGCGCGAGGCGGTGGCGGCCATGATACTGGAAGAGATGCCCGACGCGGTGGGGATGCAGGAGGTGCTGCCCGACCAGATGGCTTATCTCGACAGCGCATTGGGCAGCCAGTACCGGCGCATCGGGGTGGGCCGCGACGACGGCGACACCGTGGGCGAAAGCATGTGCATCTACTACAAATACAACCGGCTGCAGCTGATAGGGTGGCACACCTATTGGCTGAGCGAGACACCCGACAGCGTCAGCTACGGATGGGACGCAGCCTGCCGACGGACGGTCACCGTAGGCACCTTCGAGGACGCACACACCGGCAAGAGCTTCACCTACATGAACACCCATCTGGACCATGTGGGACGGGAGGCACGAAAGAACTCGGTGAAACAGCTGTGTGCCTTGGCCGACGGGTGCGAAGGCCCGGTAGTCATTGGAGGCGACATGAATTCGGGCATCGACGACAGCATCTTCCTTCCCTTGAAATACAGGAAACTGCTTTCCGCTCGCGACATAGCCTCTGTGACCGACACGGCCTATACGTTTAACGGGTTTGGCAAATCGAGCCTGTCGCGCATCGACCACTTCTTTGTACGCGGGTGGGAGGTGGAAGAGTTCAGAACGCTAAACGGGGACTACGGAGTGCCCTATGTTTCGGACCACTACCCCATAGTGGTGAAGTTGAGAGTGGAGAGAGGGAACTAAAAAACGGTGTGCTCTAAGAGGGTATAGGTGCCCAGCCCGATGAGGACCAAGCCGGCGATTAAGGTGGCTGCCTTTTCGGGCACGGGAATGTTGCGTTTGCCCAGACAGACCCCGACAATAGAGACGACAAATGTGACCACGAAGATGACCAGCACGGTGACGAGGATTTGGCCAAGGGTGCTGCTAAGTCCGAACCCGATGCCGACGACAAAGGCATCGATGCTGGTGGCCACCCCCAGCAGACACATGGTGCCGAAGCGGGTGACATCGAGGTGAGCCATGTCTTCGCCGCCGTGAAAGGCATCCCACAGCATCTTACCTCCCACAAAGAGCAGCAGGCCGAAGGCTATCCAATGGTCAACGGCAGAGGCTATCTCGCGAAAGGCTTCGCCCAAGAGGGCACCCAGCAAAGGGAATACCCCTTGGAAGAGGGCCAACACGAGAGCCAACAGCAGCCCCTGCCGATAGGGCATCTTGCTCTTGAAACCACTGGCGGTGGAAACGACAAAACTGTCGACACAAAGTGCCAAGGCAAGGAGGAAGGACTGGAAGAGGGTCATTGCGGAATACTATTGCACATGCGCCTGCTTGCGATGGGGAAAGAGCAACGAAAGAAGGACCGAGCCCACCAGAATGCCCAAAATAATCATGAGCGAATGGACGGTTGAGATGGTGATATGGAAGAACTCGTGACCAATCATCTTGAAGCCGATGAAGCACAACAGCAGCCCCAAGCCAAAGCGCAACAGCCAGAAACGGTCGGTGACATTGCTGAGGAGGAAGAAGAGCGAGCGGAGCCCCATAATGGCAAAGATATTGGAGAAGAAGACAATGTAGGTGTCGGTAGTGACGGAGAAAACGGCAGGGATGCTGTCGACAGCAAAGATGATGTCGGAGAATTCGATGACCAGCAACACTAGGAAGAGCGGAGTCATAAAGGTGCGCCCGTCGAGCTGGACGAAGAAATCGTGGTCGTGCAGCTCGCGCGTGACCGGGAAGAAGCGGCTGGCAAAACGCACGGCAGGATGGTTGGCGGTGTCGATACGCTCGTCGTTTTTCTTGACAAACATCTTGATGCCGCTGTAGATAAGTATCACACCGAAGATGGCCAACACCCATGAGAAACGGCCGACCAAGGCACCCAGCAGGAAGATGAAGAGGAAACGCATGACGATGGCGCCCAAAATGCCCCAAAAGAGTACGCGATGGTAATACTTCTTGGCAATGCCGAAGCTGGTGAAAATCATTATCATCACAAAGATGTTGTCGATGGAAAGGGACTCTTCGAGGAAATAGCCCGCAAGGTATTGCGAGAAGATTTCCTTACGGTAGACCTGCAGCGCAGCGGAGTAGCTCATTTCGGGCTGGATGAGAGCCTCAAGCTCTGTTCCCTTGACATAGGCAAGGAGGTCTTCGATACAACGGATGTCGTGCACCCACTCGGCCCGGAAGAGAAGCAGGAGGCCGAAAAGCATGGCCAGGGTGACCCAACCGACGGTCCAAAGTGCCGCCTCTTTGATTTTAATTTCGTGGTCTTTCTTGTGAAAGACACCCAAATCGAGCGCAAGCATAAAGACAAAGAAAATCAGAAATGCTGCAAAGAAGAAAAAACGTGACATTTTGTATGTATCTATTCTATATTAATAATTCCTTTTTGACCTGATGAAGGGGTCGTTGAAACAAAAATACCCATAGTCACGACTCGGCGTAACTATGAGTCTCATTGCTTACGAACGGTGCCAAGCTATTACTAGCCAGTGATTTGTTGACACCATTCACGGCCTGTGCCGCCAATTACTCCCTCATAAAATCGGGTGCAAAGATACGTCTTTTTTTTGAGATAGCAGACTTTTTAATTCACAAAATCCATCGGGGAGAAATGGGAGCCTTCCGCGTCGGGGTGCCAACGGAGATATTCGTGGGCGACGAGGCCCATGGTGTGGCGGAGGTTGATTTCGGAGATGTGGTGGCGGCCATCGGCATCGCAGATGCAGTCTACCCCCAAGGGGCCATGATAGTGAGGCACGATATGGAGGGTCAGCCATGCCTCCAACTCGGCACGCTGCGACGAGGCGAGGCCTAGCAATTGGGCTATAGCAGCGTCTGAGAGCAAATGGTTGCCACGATAGACACCATTGGAGGTATCGAACAATGAAAACCCGACAAACAACAGGCCTTGGTCGTCCACCCTGTATTCTAGGGCATAATCGTATTTGACCGCCCAGCGCGGCTCGGCTATGGCGCAACGCTGTTCTCTGACCACCTTGGCGAGCCATGCTTTGTCTTGGTAGCTGAGGTGGCCAGACACCCAACGCAGCCCCCTGCCCGACCCCGACCAAGGGGCTTTCAGCACCCAGGCGGGCTGTTCAGCCAATAGGCACTCGACCTCGGCCACTGTGGTCACGGCATGGCTGTCGGGCTGAAGGGGTAGCAAGGTGGCGCGGTGCTGCAGCTGCCGCCACTTGGAGAGTGTGTCGTCGGAAGGAAGATGCTGCTCAGGGATGCCCTGTTTGAGCAGGTTTTGCTTCAGCACGACATTCCAGCCCCAGGGAACCAGCGACACGTCGGCAGTAAGCCTATAGACATCGCCCACATCGGCTGCGGGGACACACACTGCCGAGGGATAGAGAAAGCGCATCAGCCCACACGACGAGGAGGCGAATGCCAATGCCGAGGATGGCGGCATGTAGTGCCTGTTGCCATTGGCGAGGCAGAGGTCATGTTCGGGATTGAAGATGCATATCATGCTTTAGGCAAACAAAAAGGGGGAGGAACGAGCCTCCCCCCTTTTCTATGAAAGTATTGAGACTTTTACTTGTTGACCTGGAACTTGGTGCAGCCTGTGGCGAAGAAATCGCTAATCTGGTTGGCGGCAGCGATACCGGCATTGATGTTGGCCTCTTCGGTCTGGGCACCCATCTTTTTGGG
>CAZTVH010000155.1:0-2589 GCA_964616965.1 uncultured Bacteroidaceae bacterium
TTATTGTTAGTGACTTGTTTTTACGCTGCAAATTTACACAAAAATTCTCATTCGGCGCAAAAGCAGACTCATTTTTTTAGAGGGGGCGTAGTATTGCTAGTATTTCTAATAAAACTAGTATTTCTAGTAGGACTAGTGGGGCTAGTGATACTAGAAATACTAGATACTGTATCAGTTATTACCACAACTGGGCGCGGCACTCGGGTGCCAGATACATGGCGCAGCCGGGCTGGATGCCGAAAGCCTCGAGGAACTCGGTGACGTGCGGCAGGGTGGCGTTGACGCGGTTCTCAGCAAGGCTGTGGACATCGCTGGCGGTGAGCTGCAGCTTCGCCTCTTCGCGGATGTTGCTGGCCCATACGCCGGCGTAGGCGAGGAAGAAACGCTGGGCAGGCGTGAAGCCGTCCATCTTCTTCTCGTTGACCTGACGCTTGGCGATGGCGTTCTGCAAGGCCTGATAGCTGATGTGTAGGCCACCATTGTCGGCAATATTCTCGCCAAGGGTAAGCTTGCCATTGGCATATGTCTCGGGGTCGTCGCTGACCTTCACCTTGTTGAACCAGTCGACCAGCACCTGTGCGTTCTGCTGGAAGCGGGCGGTGTCCTCGTCCTCCCACCAGTCGTTGAGGTTGCCGTCCTTGTCGTAGTGGCGGCCTTGGTCGTCGAAGCCGTGGGTCATCTCATGTCCGATAACCACACCGATGGCACCATAGTTGAAGGCATCGTCGGCATTCATGTCGAAGAAGGGTTTCTGCAGTATACCAGCGGGGAAGCAAATCTCGTTGGTGGTCGGGTTGTAGTAAGCGTTGACAGTCTGGGGAGTCATGCCCCACTCGGTCTTGTCGACGGGCTTGTCAATCTTGGAGACCATGTAGGCGATGTCGAACTGGTTACTGCGGACGACGTTGGCAAAATAGCTGTCGTTCTTGATTTCGAGACCGCTGTAGTCGCGCCACTTGTCAGGATAGCCAACCTTGACCATGATGGTGGAGAGTTTTTCGATGGCACGCTTCTTGGTAGCGTCGCACATCCATGAGGCATCGTGTATGCGTTGTGCAAAGGCCTCTTTCAGGTTGTTGACCATCTCCACCATGCGGTGTTTGGCTGCGGCGGGGAAATACTTCTCGACATAGAGCTGACCCAATGCCTCACCCAAGGCACCGTCGACGGTGCTGGTGACGCGCTTCCAACGGGGACGGAGTTGCTCGGCACCGCTGAGGGTACGGCCGTAGAACTCGAAGTTGGCATTGACGAAGTTGCTGCTGAGATAGCCGGCGGCGGAGTTGATGACGTTCCAAGCGTAGTAGGCCTTGATGGCTTCGAGGCTCTTCGGCTCGTTAAGGATTTTGCCCACCTCGCTGAAATACTCGGGCTGGCACATGTTGAAGCTGGTGAGCTTGGGCAGACCGATTTCGACGAAATAGTTCTTGAGGTCGAGACCTGCGGCACGGATGGCGGCGGTGTCGAAGTTCATCTTGTTGTAGGTCTTGAAGGGGTCGCGGTTGTCCTCGTTGCTGTATTGAGCCTTGGCAAGGCGAGTTTCGAGATCCATGACCATCTTCGCGAGCTGGGCGGGAGTCTTGCCGCTGAGCTTGTCGTAACCGGCGTTGGCAAACTGGCATTCCATCAATTTGACATAAGCCTTGCGCAGCTCGGGCTCACGGCCTTTGCTCTCGAGGTAGTAGTCGCGCTCACCCATGCCGATGCCGGTTTGGTAGAGCCAAGCGATGCACTGGTTGGCATCAGCTGCGTCGGCCTCGTTGAAGAGGGCGAAGAAGGGGTCGATGCCGATACCGTGGAGGCGGCGCATCGCGGGTTGGAGTTCGTCCACTTTCTTGATGGCGGCAATCTCATTCAAATAGGGCATGATGGGTTCGGCACCCTGCTGCTCGATAGTGGCAGTGTCCATACCCACAGTGTAGAAAGTGGCAATCTTGTCGCCATAGCTGCCGGGCTGGTTTTGGTTGTTCACCAGCGAGTCGATAAGCGTGCGGAGCTGCTCTTGGTTGGTCTCTGCCAGCACGTCGAAGGCGCCATAACGGCTATGCTCGGCATCCAGCGGGTGAGCTTTCAGCCAGCCACCGCAGGCATAGTGGTAGAAATCCTCGGCAGGGTTGACGGTAGTGTCGAGGTTGTCGAGATTGACCCCAGAGGTCAGTTCGGGGCCCTTGTGACATGACGTCGCAGCAAAAAGCGTGAGAGTCATAATTGTTAATACGGTTTTTTTCATTTGTTGATGATTATTATTTTACTTTAATTAATGTCATGAAGATTTTATTTCAAATACCACTTGTTTTAACAAAAATCAAGTACTTTTTGCAACAAAATACACTCTATAATTAACAAATATTTAATATTAATTCATTAGCCATAATACCCACAATAGTTGCAATTGCCATACTGATGAGCGAACCCAAAAGGACATACTCGGTCATCTTGGTCTCTTGTCCCTCTTTTAAGTCTCCGAAACGGAAAATAGACTTGGCAGCCAAAAGGAAACCTATACCTTGCAAATTGTTCATCAAGATAAAAGAAAGAGCAATAACTCGTTCGCAATAACCTATCCATGCACCAGCCTGAGCCAACGAG
>CAZTVH010000155.1:2599-5579 GCA_964616965.1 uncultured Bacteroidaceae bacterium
ACCATCGGCACTGATAGCTGTCTTCTGCCGACTGTCGTCATTCTTATGTATGGCATCCCGCCAACGCTTGGTGAACATGGCAATAAGCAAACCTGATGGCTTCAAGACAAGTAGGAAGGAAATAGCCACCAACCAATACTTATTACAACTGTCGGTGGCAAAGAACACTTTTGAAGTGGGAATCTGACCCCACATCCAATAGTAACAACATACGGCGAGAATAAGGAATGAGACATGAAGAAACTGATCAAGAAGGAATGGCACCACTCCGCTATTGTTGTGATTGGGACAAAAACGATTGGTGAAAACAACCTTGACCCAATCGGTCAGTATGTGGGTTATAAATATGAATAGGGGAATAAACCAATTGTCCCATTGTGCCAACAATAGGTAAGTGACAATGGCATGAATAAAGCCATGCAGAATCAGGAACAAAATACCACGAAATCCCCGGCAATACTTTCCTTTATTGATACAATCAAATTGGAGGAAGAAATCAGCGACAAGGTGTGCCGCAAAAAGACGGAGAATCAAGTTTATCATGACAATAAAGAAGTGACAATATTTTCAAATCGGGCTAGGAATGGAAGGACTAAAGGGATTTTGGCCGTATGATATATTTGATTTATCCGCTGGGCAGTAACCCTCAACTTCCGAGCAATGGCCTGTTGTGTGGGAACTTCGGCTTGGAAATACTGATACGCGACAAATGCTTGATTCCTTGACCAATGAGACACAATATCGTCAATAAAAGCACCTTCTATCGCCAACTCCTCATTAACGAAATCCGACGATGACAGGAACGAAAGGCGGGCTTCTTTCATGTCATCCAATCGGCGACCCGATAGGCGAAATGCCTCACCATCCGATTTGCCAACATCTTCGCCCACATAGGTTTCTTCGCCTACCCCTACCGAAATACGAGCATCCCATAGAACACTCACTTCAGCTGGCGTATTGTGCATCAAACCACTTCGAATATTCAACGCTACACGCGCTGCTTGTCCCGGTTGGTTTAGCTTTATCTGGAAGCTGTCGCCTCTAAAAATAGCCGAATTACGCTCTCCAAGCGGCACAGAATTAGCCAAAAGTGTGTTCAACACAGACAACAATCTATCCCTATCAGAAACTGATATATTTGTAGATTTAACGATATCACCAGTTACAACACCTATCAATCCCATGTACTATTTTTTTTGCAAAAGTACACTTTTTTTCTGGAATCGTGACAAAAAAGTATTGATTTAACATAAATCAAGAGGAAAATGCAACATGTCGTTCTGCTTTTGTTGGCAAAACAGGGAAGGACTTCACATGGGGCTTTCACCTATTCACACCCTCTTTTGCCTGTCAGCCTTCGGTATTCTCTGCGGGCTTTTTTCATCAGCCGCTGGAAGCGTTTGTCGGCATGTAGGCGGGCTATTGCGGCACTGGCGGCGAGGCGGCCCGCATCCACGTCGCTCTGCCAATGATAGCCGGCTATCACACGGCTCTCACCGTACATATATCCCCGAGCCAATATCGTGTCGGCGCGGTCGGGATTAAGCTCCGTCAGCAGTAGCGCCGCACTCCACCCCTCGATGGTGTGTCCCGACGGATAGGAGCCGTTGTGGCGCAGTTCCTCCTCATCTTTGGGGTAAATGGTCGGCTCGCCGTAATAGGCGTAGGGACGCGTGCGATGGTAGAAGTCTTTGGGCAGCTTGCCCACCTGGTCGGTGGAGATAAGCGCCACATAGAGCAACTGGTAGATTGCCGGAGTGGCCTCTTTCGAGAGGGTGATGCCAAACGGTTTGCTAAACTCACGGCAGATATAGGTGATGGTCCAATCGGCATCGCGCACCGCGATGGCAAGCCTCGTAGAATAAAGCCGCTGCGCTTTGCCCCATCGATATTGTGCTTTGTCGTACTCGAAAGCGGCGGAAGCAGTATCTGGAGGAGGCGGCAGGAAGTGGACCGGGTTTGGCATCTGCTGCGGTGAGAGCAGGGGCAGCGGCTCCTGCGAGCGGACACTGAGAGCCACCGCCAACAATAAGAAGAAACAGAACCCACGCATATTACAGATAACATTTAGGCTCTGCCCCATCGACGCAGGCGGAGAGCTCTATATACTCCTTGGCGGTGCTGGAGTTGATTTTGGACTACAAGACCTCCTCTATCTGGAAGAAACCCACCTCCGCCGACATCTGTACCACAATCTGGATAGGGCGTTCCTTACCTTTTTGAATCAGCACACGGTCGATAGAATTGGCGGAATACTTGTGTATATCGCCCATCTTGGGGGCTGTATGTATCTCAATAGGCACACGTGCGCGGCCTTTGGTCATGTCGCAGCCGTCGGCAATGAGGATAATGCCCGCCTCGATGGAATGGATTTTGCGGGTGCCCATGTGGCCGAGGATGCCCTCCATAGCAGTGGAACGGATGACAACACGGCGCATCAAGTCGCGCTCGTCGGGCAGGTTCTTCAGCAGGATGCGGTCGATGGTGTTGTAGGCAAGGATGCCTGAATAAAGCTCGTGGTCTTGGCGGCCTATGGTCATGCCAAAGTCATGGCAGAACGATGCAAGGACTACGGCAGTAACGCTGTCGTCAAATGTGCCCACCTGCTCCTTCTGGAGGCTGGTGGGGATGCCGGCAATGTACAACAATTTGAGCATTCGCAAGGCGTTGTGGCACACCGTGCGCATATGCACAGGGCCGTGGTCGTTGAAGCCGAGGCGGGTGATGGAGACTTTGTTGGCATAGTCCTGCACAGCTTGTATCTCTTTGTCGTTGATGAGGTCGTGGATGACGTGCATGGGTAGGTCGTCCACGTCAGGGGTGATGTCGACAAGCTCCTGCGTCAGCCGCATCAGCCACTGCTCAACCGTTATTTCTTTAGGCGATTTCATGGTGCAAAGATACACAATTATTGTCACATTGCTAAAAAAACATCGCTCTTATGCTAAATCTGACTGTTTTTTCAACAGCCTCGAGAGGC
>CAZTVH010000156.1:0-5559 GCA_964616965.1 uncultured Bacteroidaceae bacterium
GCTCGGTGCACTCGAGGATAACCTGCACTCTAGCGTCTTTATTCTTCTTTGCCATTTTCTTTAATACTAACTGTCTTTTTTCTTTGTTTCCGCTTTCTTAACGGCATGGGAAAGAGCATCAACAATCCACATTACGTTCCTCAAAAGCGGTTGCAAAAGTACTACTTTTTTTTGAATTAACAACCTTTTTCGTCAAAAAAAATTGCCACAGACTACAAACAGAGCAATATATCAACATATTACAGACTAAAAATAAAAAATCAAGAATTGAAAATTAGACCGATAGATATGGCAATTCTCAATTCTAGACTCTCATTTTTCGACTTTTTCAACCAACAATTATTCGTTGGCATAGGTGCCTGCGTACTCGTCTTCTTCCTCAGCGACATAGACGGCAGTGGGCTGCTGCTGCACCTGTGTGCTGTCGGCCTTGCGGTATTCCCAGCCACGGGGCGGGCGCTTGCAGTTGCTGACGCTACCCTGGATATAGTTCAACTCCTCTTCGGTGAGCTCGCGGTCGCCAGGTATGAAGTGCTCGCGCCAGAAGGGGAAATCCTCCGCCAGCTCGCCTGAATAGTAGAAGTCGAAGCCGATAGCACCAAAGGTGTAGACACGGTCGTGCACCTTGATATGGCTGCCGCCGCATACGGGATTAGGCTTGGGTATGGACTGTGCAAAACCCACATTGAAGAGGGTGAAAAGGATGTCGGGACGGTTGCTGATGTCGTAGCCTGCGCGCTTCCATTGCAGCATGGTCTGATGCAGGATGCAGGCGGTGTAGAGGTAGGAATAGAGGTGGTTGCGATAGTCTACCAAACGGTTGTAGCGTTCGTCGTCTTGTGCAGTGCCCTCTACGGTATAGTCGAGCAGGTGCTCATATCGCTTGCCCATATAGAACTCGGAACTGGGGTCTTTGAGGTGTTCCTCAATGGCCTTGGCAGTGGAAATCTTGATGCCGTTGACACCGTAGGAGAACTGGGATTGGACATTGAGTACTTTGACGGGACCTAAAAACTTTTTCAGTTGCTCGCGGTTGGAATGGAAGAGGCGTATTTGCTCTCCTATCAGACAGCCGACAATCAGTCGGGGCTCTACCCCGGTGAGGCGACCCGCCTCGATGATGAGTGCCTTATCGCGAACGATTGCCTCGCGCAGTGCCTGCCACTCGACGTCTGCCATCCACGGGATGACATTGCCTGTCTCTTGTTGGGGATGTTCGTTCAGCACAGCCTCCACTTTGCGGAGCAGGTCGTTGTATTCCGACAGGTCGTCGATATACATGCTGCAGGCCGCCAGCATACGGTCGACATGCATGGGGTCGTGTCCAAACTGGGCCGCCTGGGTAATCAACTGTGCATTGGTAGGGTAGAATTTAGAGAAGACTGCCAACTTAAGATACTGACGCATCCAGCGTTCGTGTACTTGCTGTTCGGTGAGTTCGGCATCCTTCAGCAGCTGCATTTCATTGACCGAAAGCATATAACGATAGTTGTCATCCTTCGTTCCACGGTCTTTGGTGAAACCCAACTGATAGACACCCCATGCTCCCACTATGCCGAATCCCGCCAGGGCAAAGAGCCACACAACGATGTCGAGCAATTTGCGTCCAGCCGAACGGCTACGCCAATGGCGGAAGGCTATGCCAAGTTTCGAAGCCATTCTACTTTTTCAAAAAGGGTTACATCCATGAGGACGAATACGAGTGCGCCAGCGATATAGCCGACAAAAGCCTTCAGGGTTATGTTTTTAATGTACCAAATAAAGTCTATCTTCTCCATACCCATGACGGCCACACCGGCAGCCGAGCCGATGATGAGCAGGCTGCCGCCCGTGCCGGCGCAGTAGGCCAGAAACTCCCAGAAGGGGTGGTTGACAGCAAAGAGAGCACCGTCGGTAATAGGATACATGCCCATGACGGCAGCCACCAGCGGCACATTGTCCACCACCGAGGAGAGTACTCCGATGATAAGGTCGATGAGGAAGAATCCCACCGGCTCGTCGCCCATGCTGATGTTGAGGAAGGCATCGTTGAGGCCGCCGGCCAGATCGCCAAGAATACCCGCCACCTTCAGGCAGGCGACAGCCATCAGAATGCCTAGGAAGAAGAGTATGGTAGGCACATCGATGTGTTCCAAGGTGCTGACTGCGGTGGGCAGCTTGTGACCATCCTTCTCATACTTGCGGCTGACAATCTCTGTTGTCACCCAGAGCACACCCAGGCCGAAGAGCATGCCCAGATAGGGAGGCAGATGGGTGATGGTCTTGAAGATGGGGACAAAAATGAGTGCCGCAATACCCATGATAAGGATGAGGCGGCGGAGATGCACGGGAACCTCCACACCACTATTCTCGCTATTGGGACGTGTGATGTCGCCTTTGAGTGTGGCACCCACTATAAGGACAGGCACTGCCATGCACACGAGCGAGGCCACCAGAGTTTTCACCATGATATTGACCGTGGTCACCTGTCCACCAATCCAGAGCATGATGGTGGTCACGTCGCCGATGGGGCTCCAGGCACCACCCGCATTAGCCGCCAATATGACCATGCCGGCGAAGAGCCAACGCTCTTTTTTGTCAGCGATGAGCTTGCTGAGCAAGGCACACATGACGATGGCAGTGGTCATGTTGTCGAGCAATGCCGAGAGGAAGAAGGTGAGGATGCTCAGTTCCCAAAGCAGCTTCTTCTTATTGGTGGTGGTAATCTTGTCAGTGATGATGCGGAAACCCTGATAGTCTTCTACCAAGGTAACAATAGTCATAGCACCCAGCAGAAAGAAGACTATCTCTGCTGTTTCGCCCAGGTTCTCAACCAGGTTGCCTGATATAAACGAGCGCCACTGCTCTATATCGAGGTCGGGTTGGAAAACCACGTTGCAGAACGAGAAAACGGCCCACAAGGCGGTACCCAACAAAAGGGCTGTTGCTGTTTTGTTGACCTTCAGCGGATGCTCCAGCGCAATGCAGGTGTATCCGATGATGAAAATAGAGATTAATGCTAAAACCATGACTTCTATTTTTTAGTTTTGATTACTATCTTTTCTTCTGCTGTTTTTGCATCTCCTCTGTCATGCGCTGCATTTCTTCCAACCGCTGTTGGAACTTACTCTTCTTCTGAGGAGTGTTTTTGTGCTTGGAATCGTAGGCAGCCATGCGGGCACGCACTTTTTTCTCACTGGTGAACTTGCGAATGAGCACCATTTGCAGCATCGTGATGCTGAGAGAGCAGAAGTAGTAGAGGTTCAGACCTGCTGCCATGCTGTTGAACATAAACAGCATCATAAAGGGCATAAAGTACATCATAAATTTCATGCCAGGCATGGCAACGTTCATTTGCTGTCCGCGCATGGTGTACCATGTGTAGAAGAACTGCATTCCAAACATCAGCAGGCAGAAGAGCGACACATGGTCGCCGTACAGGGGTATGTTGAATCCGAGGTCAAGGATGCTGTCGTAGGTCGACAGGTCGTTACACCAAAGGAATGGCTTCTGTCGCAACTCGATAGCCACAGGATAGAACATAAACATAGCAGTAAGTATGGGCATCTGCAACAAGATAGGCAGGCAGCCAGCCATGGGGTTGTAGCCCGCTCGTTTTTGTATCTTGCTCATCTCTTGCTGCTTTTTCATGGCATCTTCGGGATTGGGGTACTTCTTGTTGAGGGCATCCATCTCAGGCTTGAGAATGCGCATGATTGCAGAGCCTTGATACGATTTGAAAGTCAAGGGGAACAACACCAGTCGCAAGAGGATGGTGAAGACGATGATGATGATACCGTAGTTCCAATTGAAGGTTTCCAAGAAGTTGAACACCGGGATAATCAGGTAGCGGCTCACAAAGCGCGAGAACACCCACCAGCCCAAGGGCAGCATCTTCTCAAAGCCCCGGTGCATGGCACGCAGGTCGCGATACTTGGTGGGTCCGAAATAGAATTTCATGCCCATTGAGCAGTCGCGCTCGCTGTTATAAGTGAGCCCGATAGTGCTGCTCATGTCGCACAGATACTTGGCATCCGTGTTGCTCTTGTCGGTAGTCTGGGTCATGTAGGCGTTCTCAAAGGTGCTGTCTGCCACCAGTATGGCGCAGAAAAACTGCTGCTTGAAAGCCACCCACTCCACCGAGGTCTTCACGTTCTTATCGCCGTCACGGCCACGACCCACCTCGTCCACATCGTCCTTGGCAGCCTTGAAGTAGATGCTGGAATAGAACTTTTCGGGGTCCTTATTGCGGTTACGGCTACCACGGCTGCTGGCATCCACCTTCTCTTGGCGGTTCATCTTGTTGTGCCACTCAAAGTCCATATAGTCCGTGGCACGCACCACATCCTTCAACCCGTGGAAGTTGATGTCGAAGTTCACATCATATTCGTCTCCGACAACAACATAGTGGAACTCGACATACTTGTCTTGACTCAGTCCGTTGCTGTCGCCCACATAGGCACGGAAAAGCAGGTCTATAGCCTCATTGGAAGCTATCTCGTAGGCACTATCGGCAGTTATCGGCCACAACTCACCATCACCCACTACGCGATAGGCCGTAAAGACCAAGTCCTTGGTGTTGATAACCCTCGTATCCTCAGTGGAGAAGATGAGGTTCATGTTGTCATCAGCCGGGGTGATAAGTTGCAGGGGCATACTGTCGTAGGTGGTATATTTGCCCAATACCACCTCGCGCACCTGCGCACCCATATTGGTGAAATTGACCGTCATCAGCTCATTCTTGACCGTCACGTTCACCGTGTCGCCAAAGGCACTGGCATTAAACACACCCATGTCGCCACGCTGGTTTCTCTGCAACTGACGTTGGGCATTGGTGTCGCCCTGCATGGCAAGGCTGTCGAGATGCGCTTTCACGGCTGCCACACTGTCGGCATACGCTACACTATCCATATACGCTTGGCGAATGGAGTCGTTCACCCGCTGACGCTCCGCTATCTCCTCCTTGCTGGGGGCTATCCACCACATGTAGCCAACAAAAATGGCAAAAATTAGGACAATGCCTATAATAGAATTTTTATTCATAATCACACTGTTATTCTGTACTATAAAACAATTTTCCGCACACTGAGCGGATTTGCAAATTTACAATTATTTTCTCATACTTTGGAATAACAAAAATATTTTTCTGCAAAACGCTGAATTATTGAAAAGAATTGTGTAATTTTGTACATTCAAATATTGTAGTATTATGATTAGTAAAAAAGGTTGTTTATTACTCATTTCGATGGCGGTTACGCCACTTCTATTTGTCGGCTGCCACCAGTCGCAGAACGACAACGAACCCATTTTAGACACGGTTATAATCGAACCAGAGCCCGAACCAGAGCCTGAACCCGAACCCGAAATTGTCACCGAAGAACCCGTTCCGATGCCCACCACCCACCGTCAAGCGGTGAAGAAAGAGGCTCCCAAGCAGGAGATCCTCTACATCTCCGGCCACGGTGCCAATGGCCGCGTATGGGGCCACATCACCATGAATGGCAACAAGGGCAAAGGCAGTGTCACCGACGAGCACGAGAACGCTCTCTCCGTAACCTGCACCCGTCAGGGCGAAGAGCT
>CAZTVH010000157.1:0-5554 GCA_964616965.1 uncultured Bacteroidaceae bacterium
GGTTTGGAATCAACTCTTCCACTTGGTGGCGGCTGGTGTCTACTTGGTGCAGGTGGGCGACGGGGCAGCGCAGAGAGTGGTGGTTAGGTAGCGTACCATTCAATTTGATAGGGCTGTTGCCTTTAGGCAATGTGTAAAAGAGAGAGGGTGTCTCAATTATGCTTGGGACACCCTCTTGATATGGGGTGGAAAAACCACTTTGTTGGCTCTATTGTTGTGCAGTGCCGAGGGCTTGCAGCAGCTGGATGATGGCGGTGGCGGTGCCGACGCTGTTGGTGATGGTGGCAGCGTTGACGTTGAGTCCCGTCAGGTTGTTCATGGTGTTGATAATGTTGTTGACGTTGGCAGTAGTGATAAGGCCTGCACCAGCGGCGACCATGCCGGCAGCAAAGGATTTCTTATAGTTGGGGTCGGCTTGGTTGTTGCGGTAGTTGGTGTAGGCGGTGGCGAGGTTGAGGGCAGCAGTGAGGTCGGTAGGGTTGCCGAGATTGACGGTGCCGGTGCTGCGGTAGGAATTGTAGAGCGAAATGATGGATGTGCCTGCAGTACGACCGTTGCTTTTGGCTACTGACGAGGGCGAACCGTTGGCCCCTCCAAAGGTGGAACCACAAGATACAAACGCCAAGGAGGCGACGCACATGATGATGATACTTAGTCTCTTCATAATGGATAATTGTTGTTTGATATGTTATTTTTTGTTCTGCAAAGATACATTTTTTTTTGCACTTCGAAAAAAAATCGTAAATTTGCAAATCAATTTTTGCAATTAATTGTAATTAAATACTAATATTTAAAATCTTATGAACAACACCCTTTTCTCATTCCCTAAGCCTGAGAACGAACCTGTCCTCGGCTACAAACCCGGTAGTCCCGAACGTAAGGAAATCCGCAAGGCTCTTGACGAGCTGTATAACATGGTGACCGACATTCCTGCCATTATCGGTGGCAAGGAGGTGCGTACCGCCGAGACGGGCACCATCGTGATGCCTACCGAGAACCACCATGTGCTGGCCAAGTACTACAAGGTGGGCGAAAAGGAGGTGCAGATGGCCATCGATGCCGCTATGAAGGCACACGAGGAATGGGCTAACACGCCTTGGCTGGACCGTGCCAGCGTGATGCTGAAGATTGCCACGTTGATTAGTGGCAAGTATCGTTGGCTTATCAATGCCGCCACGATGTTGGGACAGGGCAAGACCACGATGCAGGCTGAGATTGACTCGGCATGCGAGTTGGTGGACTTCCTGCGCTACAATGCCTACTATGCCTCGCAGATATACAGCGACCAGCCTTGCAGCGACAAGGGTACGCTCAACTATGTGACCTACCGTCCGATGGAGGGCTTTGTGTTTGCCATCACCCCGTTTAACTTTACCTCTATCGCCAGCAACCTCTGCCTGTCGCCCGTGCTGATGGGTAATGTGTGTATCTGGAAGCCCAGTACCACCGCCATGCTCTCCAACTTCTTGCTGATGAAGATTTACAAGGAGGCCGGCCTGCCCGACGGCGTGGTGAACTTCCTGCCCGGCAGTGGCTCGCTGATTGGCAAGGTGGCATTCGCCGACAAGAACCTCTGCGGTGTCCACTTCACTGGCTCCACCGGTACGTTCAACAGCTTCTGGAAGTCGATTGGCGACAACATCGCCAACTACCGCACCTATCCTAAGATTGTTGGCGAGACGGGCGGTAAGGACTTCATCTTTGCCCACAAGAGTGCCGATGCCGACCAGGTGGCCACCGCCATCGTGCGTGGAGCCTTCGAATTCCAAGGACAGAAGTGCTCTGCTGCCAGCCGTGCGTATGTGCCTGCCAGCCTGTGGCCTGAGGTGAAGCGCATCGTGGGTGAGATGCTGAAGGAGATAAAGGTGGGCGACGTGCGCGACTTCAGCGCCTTTGTCAATGCCGTTATTGACGAGGCTTCGTTCGACAACTGCATGCGCTATATCGAACATGCCAAGCAGAGCCCCGACGCAGAGATTGTCTTTGGCGGCACGGGCGACAAGAGCCAGGGATGGTTTGTCCAGCCTACGGTAATTCTTGCCAAAGACCCGAAGTACAAATCAATGTGCGAAGAAATCTTCGGCCCCATCATCACCATCTTTGTGTATGACGACGACAAGTATGAGGAGACGCTGCACCTGTGCGACGAGACTTCGCCCTACGCCCTTACGGGAGCCATCTTTGCCAACTGCCGCAAGGCGTTGCGTACGGGAGCAGAGATTCTGAAGTATGCCGCGGGCAATATCTACTACAACGACAAGCCCACAGGAGCCGTTGTCGGCCAACAGCCTTTCGGCGGAGCGCGTGCCAGCGGCACCAACGACAAGGCGGGTTCGTACTTGAACCTTATCCGCTGGACCAGTCCGCAGGCCATCAAGGAGACCTTCGATGCGGCTCACGACTACAAGTATCCTTTTATCAGCGACGCTGAATAGTGTCTATGGTTTGTGAATAGTGAATAGTGAATTGGCATTTTTGCCTCACTATTCACTATTTGCTAATATTGTGTATTACATGAAGAAACAAATCATCTTACTGCTCTCCCTGTTGGCAACATTCGTGACGTTGAGCGCACAGGATGTTGAGAACCCCGTACCAGAGGGGGAGCTGGCTGCCCAGAAGCATCTGTATTGGACTATCGGTGTGTCTGGAGGCTTTGACCAAAACTATCACATCGTGGATATGTCGTATATGATTGACTACCACTATGCCAAATATGCCAAGGGAAGCAGTTTTGGTGTGCAACTGGGTTTCTCTCCATGGGATTGGCTCACCCTGCGAGTGGACGGTGTGATGCTGCAGAAAAACTACACTCGTTCCCATGTCGTTGGTGGCACGACTACATCGTTGCCCGATACGGCATATAACCGTTACCTCAATGTGCCGGTGATGCTGATGCTGAATGTGGGCAAGACAGTGCGGCTGCATGCGTACGGTGGTGGATATTGGGGACGTTGGCTAGAATGCAAGCGTGTCGGTGTCACAAACGGCATGAATGGGTTGGTGTCGTACTCCGAAACGGTTGATTTCGACTCGCCCGAATCGCAGGTGCGCGACAACCGCAACGATGTAGGTCTGGTGTGGGGTGGAGGCCTGAGCACTGTGATAAAGAGGCGGATTGAACTAGGCGTAGAGGCACGGTGGTATTACGGCCTGCAGGACATTCAGAAGGACTATATGGCGCATCTCAACCCCCGATACAATACAACCTTTGTCGTTCAGGGCAGTGTCGGCTTTCTGTTTTAATAAAATACGCTACAGTTCTTTATCCTCACAAAGAAGTGCGTTTTAATCATTAATATTGATTTGGAATAACGAAATGAAGAATTTAACTAATCATGTAGGTGCTATTGCGTTGGTTGTGTTGGTGTGTCTGACATCATGCCGAAAGGAGTCGGAGGTGTCGGATTTGGTAAATCCCAACAGTCGGACGTGTAAGAGCTATACCCAACAGTTTGAGGCAGTGTGGAACGGAATAAGTCAGGGCTATGTGTTTTGGGGGAGAGACACTGTGGATTGGGATGCGCGATATGAGCAGTTTAAGCCTATCTTTGAAGAGTTCGACTCACGTCCTGCCAACAAACCTGTGTCGGCGTCAGAGTACAATGCCGCATATCAAGGCCTTTTTGAAGGGCTGTTGGACCACCACCTGTATGGCATGTTTACGGTGCCGAGAGCCCGTTATGAGGCGTTTGTCAGCCCAGGAAAGAATGACTATTATCACGATATGGACCCCTATACCGAACGACGTGAGCAGTTGAAAATATTGCGAGAACGCCGCGACTTGGTTCCAGGGTCGTACTACTCATACGATGCCGAGGATTATGTGTCGTTCACTATACCGGGGATGTATTGTGCTTTGATAAAGCTCAAGACAGACAAGAATGTAGCCTATTTCCGCTTCACCAATTTCTATTTGTCCAATGTGCATGAGTATTATTCTATCATTCCTAATCGCGATGCGGTACAGGAACCGCGGCGCAAGTTCTACGGGCCTCGCTATTGGGAGGGTACCAGCAACGAAGGCAGCTACGCCAACGACCCGACAGTGGTAGGCATTATTATAGACTTGAGAGGCAACGGTGGCGGAAGCACGGCCGATTTGGTGCCATTTATTGGTGCCTTGTCTCAAAGTTCCACATTGGTGGGCTACACCCGCGTGAAAGACGGTTTTGGACGGTTGGACTACAGCCCGTGGTCGAAATATGAGATAGGGTGCCCTAAGTTGCATCTGAGGTCGGAAAAACCCATCGTGGTGCTGGCCGACATCAATTCGGTGAGTTGTGCCGAGTTGGCCACAATGCTGATTAAGAACCTGCCCAACGGCACCTTTATCGGTGAACGTACCTATGGGGCAGTGGGCGCGCTCTGGCCCGATTCGCAGCGTCAGCACGACTATTTCTATAGTGGCTGCTTTGGCGACTATGAGTATTATCAATATGGAAGCAGCATATATCGGCTCAAAGACATCTACCCATATTATGTCTACACCAGCACTTATCACATGGTAGACTGTGATTATAAGGATATAGAGGGTGTGGGCGTACAGCCCGATATTGAGGTCCCATTCAACTCACAATCGCTCATGCGCGACCGTAAGGACCCACAGCTCAATCGGGCAGTGGACTACCTGCGTAAGGTGTGCATTTGGGACCAAGAAGACTAGTTGTCAATGACTGTCCGCGCAACTATTCGGTTTTGTGCAGGCGGTCGAAAAGGAATTGTACGGCTTCGGTATTGCGGGGCACTTGGAGGTCGATGAGGCTGCTCTCGATGGCAATCACCCGCCTATTTTTGACTGCGTCTAGTTGGTTGTACGGAGCCATACGGCAGAAAGCCGCACTATCCTCCTTGCGGATGATGATATATTCGGGGTTCTGCTGCATCAGGCTCTCCAAGCTGTAGCTCCAACCTGAGATGTTCTCTGCTATGTTCCGACCGCCCGCGAGGCGGATGATGTCGTTGATAAACGAATCGCCCCCTGCGGTGAAGTTGCCCGACGCTCCGAACCCCACCACATAGTATACGCTCTTGGGGCGGTCAGCAGTCTGCACTTCAAGCTGTTTCAATCGCTCTCGCAGTAGGGTGTTGAGGCTGTCTGCCGCCTCGGTGCGGCCTATCAGTCGGCCTATCTTGCTGATGTTGTCATAGAGTCCTTCGTAGTGTTGTTGCTCAATGACACAGACGGTGGGCACGCCCATCTTCTCCATCTGTATAGTGCTTTTCTTGGGTATCATAGAGCCACTGATGACCAGGTCGGGGTTGAGCGACATGATGCGCTCGATGTTGAGGTTGCTGATGCCGCCGATGCTGGCTATTTGCAATGTTTCGGGCGGATAGGCGCAGAAGTCCGTACGTCCCACCAGCAGGTGGCTGCCACCGAGGGCAAAGATGATTTCGGTCACGGCGGGAGAGGTGCTGACGATGCGTTGCGGGTGGGTGGGTATCTGCACCGTGCTGCCATAGTCGTCGGTGTATGCGACGGTCTGCTGGTTGTTGCCAGTTGGTCGGTTGCAACCCAATAATAAGAGAGTTGCTAGCAGGAGGCTAGCAG
>CAZTVH010000158.1:0-5545 GCA_964616965.1 uncultured Bacteroidaceae bacterium
CACGCACAATGCCAATGCTGCTAGAATCAATCGGTGTTTCATATTGTTGGTGTTGATTTCTTATTACTATTGTTGCAAATTTAGTCGCTTTCCTTTACATTATAGACTGAGAAATGCTGTTTTTGTTGCACTTTTTTCAAAATAAAATGTTAAACTTTCCTAATCTACTTTTTAATTGACTTTATATGTGATTGTTGTCTGCTCACTCCACGGTCGGTTTTCTCATAGCCTCTTCTCCAGTTCGGGCAGCAGGCGCGACTTCCACTCCACATAGTCGCCGCCGATGATATGCTCCCGTGCCGTCCGCAACAGCCACAGGTAGAACGTCAGGTTGTGTATCGAGCATATCTGCAGCCCCAGTATCTCCTCGGCCTTAATCAGATGGTGCAGATACGCCAGCGTGTACACCCTGTCGCACTCCGCCCGACTCTCCGGGTCGATGGGTTCGAAACAGTCCTCCCACTTTTTGTTCTTGATGTTGATAGTGCCGTGGGCAGTGAACAACAGCCCGTTGCGCCCGTTGCGCGTAGGCATCACGCAGTCGAACATGTCCACCCCTCGCTCTATACACTCCAATATGTTGGTCGGCGTGCCCACCCCCATCAGGTAGCGGGGCCGGTCCTTGGGCAGTATGGCGTTCACCACCTCCACCATCTCGTACATCGTCTCCGTCGGTTCGCCCACAGCCAGGCCGCCTATGGCATTGCCGTTGGCGCCCTTGCTGGCTATATACTCTGCCGATTGGCGGCGCAAGTCGGCATATTTGCACCCCTGCACGATGGGGAACAGGCTCTGCTCGTAGCCGTACAGCGGCTCCGTCTCGCCGAAACGCTGCACACAGCGGTCCAGCCAGCGGTGGGTCAGCTCCATCGACTTCTTGGCGTACCTATAGTCCGACTCGCCCGGCGCGCACTCGTCAAACGCCATGATGATGTCCGCCCCTATCACCCGTTGGATGTCCATCACCCTTTCGGGGGTGAACAGGTGGCGGCTGCCGTCAATATGCGAGCGGAAGGTGCAGCCCTCCTCCTTAATCTTGCGGTTCTCGGCCAGCGAAAACACCTGAAAGCCGCCGCTGTCGGTCAGCAGCGGACGTTCCCAGCCGTTGAAGCCGTGCAGCCCGCCGGCGGCACGCAGTATGTCCAACCCCGGACGCAGGTACAGGTGGTAGGTGTTGCCCAGTATTATCTTTGCGTCAACATCCTCGCGCAGCTCGCGCTGGTGCACAGCCTTCACGCTCCCTGCCGTCCCCACCGGCATGAAGATGGGGGTGGGTATATCGCCGTGCGCGGTGTGCATCACACCGGCACGTGCGCTGCTTCGCGGGTCTTCTCTGACGATGTCGAACTCCATAATTGTCAACTATTCAATACACTAAATCCGCCTCCCCCCAAGGGCAGGCCGTTCTTTTGTTTTGCAAATATACAGATTTATTTTTATATAATGCATTTTCCGTCCCCTTTATTTATAATTTTTTGCTTTCGCCTAACCCCGTTTTTCAGTCCCGCAGCCCTTGGCGGCCCCCTCCGTTCGCCGATCCATGTCCGCCCGTTATTTGTTCCATCTCCGCTTCCGGGTGCGGAAAACAAGCCAGCCAAGGGCGGCAATCGATCGAATGCGGTAGGAAGCGGCAAGAAGCGGTAGCAATAGGTATGGGATAAAAAAATAGTGATTATGTCTGCCGTTTGAGTTTTTTTGTGTAAATTTGCAAATAATTTTATCGTTACCCACAATGGATTTTTCGCATATATTGACAGATTCTTACACCTTGGCGCTGACATGCCTGTTGGCAGCCAGTCTGGTGGTGTTGAGCCTTTATTACGGGCTTTTCTATTTGGCTGTGGGGCGCTACAAGGGCCCCCGGACGAAAAAAAAGGAGGAGGCCAAGCCGGGTGCCCTGCCGCGCGTGTCGGGGGTGTTGACGGCGCAGAACGATGCCGAGAATCTGAGGGCTAACCTACTGTATATCTTGGAACAGGACTACCCCACCTTCGAGGTGGTGGTGGTCGACTATCGGTCGTCGGACGACAGCAAGTTTGTGCTGCAGATGCTCGCGCAGACCTATGCGCAGCTGAAGGTGGTGCGGCTCGATGCCAACGCCAACGGCTATCAGGGCATGAAATACCCCTTCTCCATAGGCATCAAGTCGGCCAAATACGACCTGCTGGTGCTTACCGAGCCTGAGTGTGTGCCCAAGGATGTGACCAACTTCTGCTGGCTGCGCGAGATGGTGTCGGGCTATGTGGGCAAGAATACCGAGATAGTGCTGGGCTACTGCGGCATACAGGCCAAGCGGTCGCCCTTCAACTGGCTGCAGCAGTACGACAATCTGGACTACAGCGCCGAGTATCTGGGTGCCGCCATCCATCATAGGCCTTTTTCGGGCTGCGGGCGCAACCTCAGCTACCGGCGCAGCCTCTTTATGAAGAGCGGCGGCTTTATCTATCACTACCATGTGCCGGACGGGGCCGACGACATGTTTGTGAACCAGAACGCCACCGGGCGCAACACCTCGGTGGTGCTCGGTGACGGCTCGTTCACCGTGGTGCCGCCCCGGCGCACCCTGGCCGAGTGGCACACCTACCGCCGCCACCGCGCCGCCACACGCCGCTATTACGGCACGGGGCTCAAGTTCAACCGCCTCATGCGCCCTCTGGGCGTGTTGCTCTTCTACCTCTCGGCGGCATTGCTGCTGGCGGGGGGCAGGTTCCCTTGGCAGCTGCTGGCAGCCGTGCTGCTGCTGAAGCTGGCATGGCAGATTGTCGCCACCTCACGGGCCGCCGACAGGCTCGATGTCAGCCCCGTCGTCTATTGGCTCTCTCCCCTGTTCGAAATTTATTTTCTTGTCGCAAATACTATTTCTCGCATTATTCCGTTATCCAAGAAAAAATAGCAGCGATTGCCTGCCTGTTTCGAGTGTGTAAGAGCTTGCGCGATTGCGGCGATGCGTGGGGAAGAGAGGACTTGGGGCCTACTGCCAGCACGAGGCCCCTCAGTACCAACCCTCAGACATTGATGCAGTCGGGCCGGCCCCAGCCACCGGGCAGAAGGGCAGTCGGGCAACAGAGATAACGGTTATGGAAGCAATCATGCAAAACGAGAAGGCACTGCGGGACTACCAGCTGGTCCTGGCCGCCCGCGACAAGGGCGACCAGCGGGCCTATGCCGATTTGATGCGCTTCTATCGCGAGCCCATATACATGATGCTGCTGCGCATGACGCACGACCCCACCGAGGCCGACGACCTGACCATCGAGACCTTCGGCAAGGCTTTCTGCCAGCTGCACACCTACACTCCCACCAACACCTTTGCCACCTGGCTCTTCTCCATAGCCAGCAACAGCGGCATCGACTTCATCCGTCGGCGCAGGTTGGAAATGGTGTCGCTCAACAACATATCGGTGCGCAACGACGACGACACCTACGAGTATCCCCTGCCGTCGGACGATGCCAACCCCGAAGAGGCCCTTATCGCCACGCAGCGAAGCGAGCTGCTGCGCGAGGTGGTGGGGCAGTTGAAGCCGCGCTATCGCACCATTGTGCGGATGCGCTATTTCGAGGAGCTGTCGTACGACGAGATTGCCGAGCGGCTCAAGATTCCGCTGGGCACCGTCAAGATTCAGCTGCGACGCGCGCGTATGCTTCTTGCCGAGATATTGCAGTCACATAAACACAGCCTATGACCCATCGATTACCCCTTGCCATACTTGCCATGCTGCTGACGGTGATGCCCGCTTGGGCGCAGAAGAAGAAGTCGGCGCAGTCGCAGCCACCCATGTCGGGCCTGTATATCACAGTCGACGCGGGCTTGCTCGTCCCCAGCGACAAGCAGGCCAACTTCTACAACGGCGACAGCCGTTCGCCCAACAGGCTGGAGCGGGTGCTGTTGAGCGAGCTGTACGGCACCCAGATATGGAACGACTTGGTGAACCGGCAGCTTATCTCGCCCAGTGCCATACCCGACTATAGTGCGTTCATGGTGGAGGAGTATGCCAATATGTACTACCGGCTCACCTTCCAGTTGGGCGTGGGGTTCCGCTATGTGTACGACAACGGGTGGGGCTGGCTGGCCCGCTTCGACTTAAGCGAGATGACGGCGGCAGGGCGTTTCAACCTGTCGAGCAACAACGGCGCAGGCATCCTGGGCAGCAACAGCTATGTGCCCTGCGGCATCTACGGGCGCGAGCGGCGTGTGCTGATAGACCTCGGCATCGCCAAGCGCATCCCGCTGACACAGATGCTCGACCTCGAACTGGATGTGGGGTTCGACGTGAACAACACCAATGTGGAGAAGAACGGCATCCGTGTGCCCGACAGCAAAGGACAGACCTACAGCATACTGGACGTGTGGGGCGGCCAGGTCCCATATACGGGTATCGGCACCTACGAGTATGTCAACCAAGGTGCCATCGGTATCGGATATTTCGGCACGGTGGCCCTGAGCTACCGTGTGCCTATGGGGGCTATAGACTTTGGCTACACCTATTACTACATGCAGACCAAGTTCTACAATTATAATGAGGACGACTGCTATGCCCCGCAACACAATGTGTTCATCCGATTCAATTTGAACAATTTCTCATTCTTTGACAAAAAATAGTGCGACATGAGTTTTAAAACTTTCTTTGACACGTTATTTACCCCCAGACAACAAAAGCTGGTTTCGTGGTCGATTGTCACCATGATATTCGTTGCGGCGTTGTTTGTGATTGGGAAGTTCCTGATAGCGTGTTTGACTTTTGTTTCCGAAATCATCAGTGGTATTAGTTATTAAGCAAGTATACAATCTCTAAATAAAAAATGATACAATTTACAGACCTTTCGCAATCTGACCATCAGCGTTTCGCCAAAGATCTATTTGAGTCGGCCTTCCCCGACGAAGAGCGACCTCCTTTCGGGGAGTTGAAGCATCGTAACAAAAACAAATTTCATTTCATGGTCGCCACCAACGACAACGACGATGGCGACGAGCCGGTGGGAATTCTTACCTACTGGACATTCGACGACTTGGTGTATGTGGAACATTTCGCCATCGACGAAGACCTTCGCAACCAAGGGCTTGGCAAGGCAGTGTTTCTGAACTTCCTTTCGCAGCAGACCGACCAGGTGGTGCTGGAGGTGGAGCATCCGCACGACGAGGTGTCGGACAACCGCGTGGAGTTCTACTCCAGCATGGGGCTCTTCTCCAATCCGCAGGACTATCTGCAACCCTCGTATCATGGCGACCAAGTGACTGTGCCCATGATTATTATGTCGAAATACGAGTTGGACGACGACGAATTTGCCGAAATTCGCGAAATCTTGTATCGCGAAGTGTACAAATGCAGGCCTTCGAACATGCGGTAGGCAAAAAAAGTTGCTTTTGTAAAAGGCATAATTACAGCCCCATATGGAAACGGGGCTGGTTTTTTGGTAAAAATATTTGTTCATAACGAAAAAAAAGCGTACTTTTGCAGCCGTTTTTGAGAGAAACAGAAAACGGTCTTTCAAGGCTCCTTAGCTCAACTGAATAGAGCATCTGACTACGGATCAGAAGGTTGCAGGT
>CAZTVH010000159.1:0-5543 GCA_964616965.1 uncultured Bacteroidaceae bacterium
CCACGGGTTTGTCAACCCCCACTACTATGCCGACAGCCGCAGTGTGGTGGGCGGGCGCGAGGACATGATGCTCTTCTACCCCAAGCCCATCGTGCGTGACGCTCAAGGCAACGACATCAACGACGGCTGGCAGGCGAATATGCTGGCCATTACTGCAAGGCTGAATGTGAAAATCACCGGCCCCGATATGTTGGGTGCCAAGACTTCGGCCTTTGTGGAAGGTGACTTCACGGGTGCAACCAACGCAACTATAAACAACCTCCGTTTGCGACACGCCTACTTCACCCTCGACTGGGGACGGCACCGCCTCCTTGCCGGACAATACTGGTATGCTATGGTCACGCACGAGATTATGCCCATGACCAACCCCCTGAACATGGGTGCGCCCTTCCACTGCTACGCGCGGCAGCCGCAGGTGCGGTACACCTACAGCCTTGATGGGTTGGAGGCAGTAGCCGTTGCACAATGGCAATTGGACAATATGAGTCAGGGCCTGTTGAACGGAGTGTCCACCTCTTCCACCTTGTTTGCAAGGCATAGCATTTTGCCCGAACTCAACGCCCAGCTGCGTTACCGCACGTCGAGATTATTCATTGGTGCCGCTGCCAACCTCAAAACCATACAGCCTGTGGTGAATACTGTTGGTATGGCATCATCCCAGCCACTGCACCGTTCGTTGAGCTACTCCATTTTCGGCAGCTACCGCTTTGAAGAAGGTTTTACCGTCAAGGTGCAAACCCTTCTCAACAACAGCCTCTATGAAGGCTGTTCGTTGGGCGGTTACCTGAAGTACCAGAGTTTGGGAGGTACCCTTATGGAGTTCCGTGACTGGCACTTCAACACTGTGTGGCTCGACATTGAACGCAACCGTGGGCATTGGCGGCCAGGCCTCTTCATGGGCTATGCCCAGCACATGGACGAAGGCCCTGTGCCAGCCATCTATGGCACTGCTATCGTCTTTGGCCGTGGCTACGACCTTGACTACCTCTGGCGCATACAACCCCGCCTCACCTATACCACACAGAAAGGCCTCTCCTTCGTTGGTGAAGCCGAATACACATACGCGGGCTACAACGAGCCCGTGGGCAACCTGCGTCTTTCATTAAGTGCCGTATATGCGTTCTAATTACCACACCCATTCCCGCTTCTGCGATGGCAAGGGCGAGCTTCGCGAGTATGTCGAGCTTGCCCTGGCCAATGGTTTCGATGCTCTCGGCTTCTCCGGGCACGCCCCATTGCCCTTCAAAAACACATTCTCCATCCACGACGAGGATTACCTTGCCTACTGCAACGCAGTGCGTGCCCTGAAGGAAGAATACCGTGGGCGCATCGACATCCGCCTAGGCTTGGAGATAGACTATGTGCCGGGCGTGTGCGACGACTTCCGTCCGCTCATTGAGCAGGGCGGTTTGGACTACTTTATCGGCGGGGTGCATCTTGTCACCGACCCCGACGACACCGAGTGGCTGCGCAACCACCCAACCGATGCGGCGCAGCGCATCTGGTTTATCGACGGCCCGAAGCAAGAGACCTACGATGAGGGGCTGCAACGGGTCTTTCACGGCGACATACGCCGCGGTGTCACCGCCTTCTTCCGTCAAAGCAACGCCATGATTGAGAGCCAGCGTCCCACCATCGTCGCCCACTTCAACAAGATAGTCATGCACAACCGCGACCGCTATTTCTTGGAACACGACAAGTGGTATCTCGACCTCGTGTACGAAACCATCGAACTCATCCACGAAGTGGGCTGCATAGCCGAAGTCAACACCCGTGGCATCTACAAGAAACGCCACGACGACTATTACCCCTCGCGCGAGCTGTTGCGCCACATGAGCGAGAAGCGCATCCCCGTCATCGTCAGCACCGATGCCCACTGCCCCGAAGACCTATTAAAAACCGAAGGCGCAGAGGATTACCTCCGCGCCATCGGTTATTCCGAGATTGTCACTCGGCTGCCTTAGGGTTATCACATTTTCTTCAGCTGCGCAAAGCGGTGTTGGCGCATATAGTCGTCCTCTTCCGACCAGTATTTGGCATTGAACAGGTCCATGCCTGTGGGAGTAAGCTCATACCAAAACTGCTCCTTGTTCGACAGCTGCAACAGGTGGCTGGGCATATCGAATGAGTAGAAGAAGTGGAATGTCTGCGTGTCGGCCACGCCTTTGGCATCGGTGCGGACGAGCGTGGTGTCGGCAAACTGGTAAGTCACCTTCTTAATCGAGTCGTAGTAGGTGCCGGCCAGAGCGGTAATCCGAGTCTGAATCAGTAGCTGCTCGTAGGCCTCCATAGGGCTACGGTCGCCGGGGTCGTACATCCACAGCGTGTCGGTCTCGTCGTCTTCGGGGTTGAAGCATACGATAATGACCTTCTCGCCTAGATGTTGCAGCACGGCCGTGTCGCCCTCAACGCCCACGGCTGTCCATTCTGTTCCGGGGAATGACTTAATCACAAAAGTGTCGGTTGCCACCTGTAGCAGGGCGAAGGTAGAGCCGCCCTCGTGCAGGGTGCCACCCTGGAAGATGAACAAATCGGGGTTGTTGGTAACGGTGTCGTGGCTCCCCACAAAGAATTCGTAGCCGTCGAACCAGCAGGTGTTGTCGAAATCGAACGTGGTTGCTTCCTCTTCCTGCGTGTGGCAGGCTGTGCAGAGGAGGGCACAAACAGTAAGGATAGGAAATAGTCTCTTCATCTGGTAAAGTATTTGAATGTTCTGTTGTCAATTCGGGTATAAGAGGAAACGCCTGTCGAAGTGCGTCGGGTCCAATTGCCGTGGTCGTCACGGCGGTATGTGGTTATGTGAGGACCGCCATTGGCTTGCGACACCTCCTCGACGACACGTCCCAGTGTGTCGCGTTTTACCTCTGTGTGGTCGGGTGCGTACCAATGATATACCCCCTCGCAGTCGCGCATACTGGTCAGTTTGCCTTGCTCGTTGTATTGAAAGGTCTGGCTCGAAGCGTCGGGGAAGGTGGTTCGCACCAGCCTGTCGGCGGTGTCGTAGTCGTAGGTGAAGCGTGAGCCGTCAGGATAGATGAACCGATGCAGCCGTCCTTGGCGGTCGTAGCGGAAGCGGTAGGTGTAATGCTTGCCGTCGGGGGTGGTGATGCGGGCACGGCATGTGCGCCCGTTGCGCGAATAACGGTAGGTGGTACGCGTATAGGGGGTGTCGAGGCTGTCGTAGGATGTGCCCGCACTGTCTATGTAGCACAACTCCTCTACTCTCCGCCCCAAACTGTCGTACTGGAAGGTATAGCGTTGGTTGGTCTCGCGGTCGCGGTAGTACAGCTCTAGGCAGTGCCCTGCGCTATCGAAGCAGGCGGCGTGTTCCGACACCAGCCCTTCGTAATACTCTTGATACACCTCGTGTGTGACCATCGCCACCTCGCCCAGCAGCTCCTCGCTCTCGCCCCACCGTAGCCGATAATCCGTCGAGCGGTTGAAGTCGTCGGGCTTGTTGGGTTCAAAGGGGAATGGGTTGCCTTGCTCTGAGCAGCCTACGGCCAGCCCAAGCGTCGCCACCAACGTTGCAACCCCTAGCCACCGCATACTAGTTTACCAACGTTTTGGTGACAATGGAGGCCAGCTTGCCCTTCGCCTGGGCTTTCAGCAGCCGCTCAGCCAGTTTCGACTTGCCGATAGAGCTCTTGTAGTTGCTGTAGAAGTTGAGCATCTCAGCTGTTGCCACCTGTGCGTTGACGAGGTTGCCGTCCTCTTTGTTGGTTATCGCGTGGCGGGTCCATGCTGCCATGTATGCCACCAGCAGGTCGCCGTTCTTGGGGTCTACTAGGCTTAGGTCGATTACCACACTCACATCGGGCGTGCCAGTCAGCCAGCGGACGAGGAAACTGGAGCACTCCTCGTGTTTGGGCTGGTTGAAGGCAGGGTCGACGTTCAACAGATAGTTGCAGCAGTTGAGCACGTCTGCCTCATAGTTGGCATATTCCGAGGGCCACATCTTCTCAGGCATGATGGGCAGCTGAAACTGTAACTCTTGCGCCATGGCGCACTGTGCCATGACCATTGCGACTAGAACTAAAGCTATCTTTTTCATATCTAATTTGTATTTTTTATGCGGTTATTATTGCTTGTCGGGTTGATAAAAAAACTTAATTCCTCATTCTTCCACCGCCAGGCCGCCCATCGAGGTCTCCTTATAGAGGCTGGGCAGGTCGTGGCCCGTGCGTTTCATGGTGCGCACCACCTTGTCGAAACTGATGATGTGCTTGCCGTCGCTCATCATGGCATAGATGTTGATGTCCAATGCCCTCAGTGCCGCCATGGCGTTGCGCTCGATGCAGGGTATCTGCACCAGTCCGCACATGGGGTCGCACGTCAGTCCCAGGTTGTGCTCCATTGCCATCTCGGCGGCATACTCTATCTGCTGCGGGCTGCCGCCAAACAGTTGGTTGGCAGCCACCGCCGCCATCACGCAGGCACTGCCCACCTCGCCTTGGCAGCCCACCTCGGCTCCCGAAATGGAGGCGTTGTGCTTGATGACGTTGGCAAACAGCCCCGCCGTCGCCATAGCGCGCAGTATCTCCTTGTCCGAGAACTCGTGCGCCTTTTTCAAGTGGTACAGCACGGCAGGCAGCACGCCCGAAGCCCCGCAGGTGGGCGCGGTCACTATCTGCCCGCCCGCAGCGTTGCGCTCCGAGGTGGCCAGCGCGTAGGCAATCACCAGCGCGCGGCTCTGCAGCGAAGGCTTGTAGCTCGATGCGCGCACATAGTACTGCCTCGCCTTGCTACGCAGGTGCAACCCTCCGGGTATCACCCCTTCCTCCTGCAGCCCTTCGGCCACGGTGCTCTGCATCACCTCCCACATCTCCTGTAGGTAGTCCCAGATGTCTGCCTCCTCGCACTGCTGCACATACTCCCAGTAGGTCATCCCCTCGCGCTCGATGTAGGGCAGTATCTCGGTCAGCGTCTGCATGTCGTACACCTGCCGCGACTCCTCCCGTGTGCTCTCGTTCGCCAATGCCCCGCCGCCCACGCTGTAGATTGTCCAGTCGGCCGTGGTGTTCCCCTTGTCGTCCAATGCCTCGAAATACATGCCGTTGGTATGGAACGGCTTCACGATGTCGGCCCGCCACACAATCTCCACCGGCACGGGGGCGGCCCCGTCGGTGATGGCCTTGTCGGTGCGGTGCCCGCGCCCTGTGGCGGCAAGGCTGCCATAGAGGGTCACACGGATGCACGCAGCCTCGGGATGCTCCATACGGAATTGTTTGGCAGCACGATGCGGGGCCATCGTGTGGCTGCTCGACGGCCCTATGCCCTTGCGATATATCTTCTTTATTGATTCCACTTGTATGTAAGATTACAAATTGCAAAAATACATTTTTTTTTCGACATGGCGAATATTTCTTCCCCCACCGTCACGGCATTCGGATCCATATGGTTGAAAAACAATATTTTCATCCCCCATGCACATCTCTGTCCAACCCTTCCGTGCCAGATTGCCAATTCTCATTTTTCAAATCCCGATTCGTTTTCTCAGCGTGGCCCCCTCCGTTCGCCGATTCCTCTCCACTCATTTTTCG
>CAZTVH010000160.1:0-5520 GCA_964616965.1 uncultured Bacteroidaceae bacterium
TGCAAAAATACGAATATTTTTTGAATTGGTGTTTTTTTTCTCTCGACAATGATAATGACCTTCTTCCACCATTATATTCGACATATAGCTGTACTATCTAATATTCAAAACAATAGAGGAATCAAAGAACCTTACACGCAGTTTCTCACATCATTCGCTATGGCTTTTATACCTCATTTCAACTTTACTATTCCAAAAAGAAAAATGTAAAGAATGGGGATGGAAGCAGAAAGAAAGCAGAAAAGAAGCCGCGTTGGTGGGGTGAAACAGAAAGGGTGCCCCCGATAGGAAGCACCCTTTTGTAGGTATGATTCGAGCAATTAGTGCAAGAATGCAAGCAGGATACCAGCTGCCACGGCGGAACCGACCACGCCGGCCACATTGGGACCCATGGCGTGCTGGAGCAGGTAGTTGGTCTTGTCGTATTCGAGACCCACATTGTTCGACACACGGGCAGCGTCGGGAACGGCACTGACACCAGAGTTGCCGATAAGCGGGTTAATCTTGTTGCCCTCCTTGAGGAAGAGGTTGAAGAACTTCACGAAAAGGACACCGAAGAAGGTGGCGACGATGAACGAGAAGGCACCCAAGCAGAAGATAAGCACCGAACGGCCAGTGAGGAACGTGGTGGCCTGGGTGGAGGCACCGACGGTGATGCCGATGAGGAGGGTGCAGATGTTGACGATGGCGTTGCTGGCCACCTCGCTCAGACGCTTGGTGACACCGCACTCCTTCAACAGGTTGCCGAAGAAGAGCATACCCAGCAGGGGCAGGCCGCTCGGCACGATGAAGGCGCAGAAGAGGAGGCCGACGATGGGGAAGGTAATCTTCTCCAGCTTGGAGACCTGACGCGGCGGCTTCATGCGGATGCGGCGTTCCTTGTCGGTGGTCATCAGGCCCATGATGGGTGGCTGAATGACGGGGACTAGGGCCATGTAGGAGTAGGCTGACACGGCAATGGCACCCATCAGGTCGGGAGCCAACTGGCTGGAGAGGAAGATGGCCGTGGGACCGTCGGCACCGCCGATGATGCCGATGGCACCGGCCTCGTTGGGCATAAAGCCCAGGGCCAAGGCTCCGGCATAGGCAGCGAAGATGCCCACCTGGGCGGCTGCGCCAATAAGGAACAGTTTGGGATTGGAGAGCAGGGCAGAAAAGTCGGTCATGGCACCGATGCCCAGGAATATGAGCGGCGGATACCAGCCGTTTTGCACGCCATGATAGAGGATATTCAACACAGAGCCTGTCTCGTAGATGCCGATTTTCAAACCCGGATAGAAGGGGATATTGCCCACCAGCATACCGAATCCAATCGGGACAAGGAGCAGCGGCTCAAATTCGAACTTGATACCCAAAAAGATGAATGTCAAGCCGAAAAGAATCATGATGATGTGGCCCCATGTGACATTGGCGAAACCAGTGTACTGCAGAAACTGCATCAACTGGGTCGACATGAAGTCCATGAAACCACTTGTTGCTAATAAGCTAAACATTTTATTCTTTTATTAAAGGTTGGAACAAAGGTATTAACTGATGACGATAAGGGTGTCGCCTTCGAGGACGCTGTCGCCTTTGCGAACGTTGACCGAGGTGACGGTACCGTCGGTATCAGCCTCGATGTTGTTTTCCATCTTCATGGCTTCGAGCAGCACTACGCGCTGACCCGCCTTAACTTGGTCGCCCACATTGACGAACACGTCCAGAATGGTGCCGGGCAGCGGCGAGGTGACCTTTGTGCCACCAGCTGCACTGTTGGGATTGGGGGCTGAAGCACGCTGCACATCGCCTGCTGCGGCGGCCACACGGGGAGCGGGGCTGCTGCTGACGATGGTGGTGCGGGGTTTTTGTGCACGCATCTCCTTGTCGACCGTGACGACATAGGGGGTGCCGTTGACATCCAATTTGATTTCCTGACCTTCGACTTCGTTGATGTCGACGTTGTAGTCAGTACCGTTTATCTTGAACTTGAAATTTTTCATGGTGATTAACTATTTACCAGCGGAGGGTTCCCGCCTATTATTTTCTTGTAGAGAAGTATTGATTCATGTTGTAGAACTTGGCGTTCCAAGGAGTCCAGGCCCGTTCCACCTTTTGGATGGTGATAACGGTGTCTTCCTCGTCGTGCAAATCCTGCTCATAGGCATAGATGGCGGCAGCGATGGCGGCATACACCTCACCGGCAACATCTTTGCTCTTGGTCGGGACAACGGCCTCGCCCTTGGCAACAGCCTTCTTGCTCTTGCGGTCCTGCACCTTCATAATGGCAGCACCATAGCCCTCCATGATGAAGCAGATGCACACGAGGGCGAAGAATACCACACAGATGGCCACCAATGCCAACCCGCCACCATGAGGGTCGGAAGCCAAGATACGCTCCGACTGCTTGGGCACATGGTAGTGGAAACGAGTGGCGGCGACAGCATTCTCCAGTCCGTTGGAGACATCGACAAAGTTGAGGTCATATCCGACAGGATTCTTACCAACGACGACCACCTCACCGTCCTCGACATTGAAGTGGAATGCATAGGAACTGTTGGACAGTCCGACAACAGAAACAGCCTTGAGGGTATCGAAACCATTCTCTTCAAGGCACCGAACAGGACTCATGCTTACGAAAGCCAGATAGGAGGAATCCTTTTGCGAGGATGCCAACACCACCATCTTGTCGCCCAGCACCGATACCGACACGGGACGCAAGATGCTTTTCAAGTCGTGTCTGCCCTTGTACACGTCGGTGGTAAAGCGACCAACACGGCGCAGCTCACCGCCCTCGCGCACCAACAGGTCTACAGCACAGTCGATGCTGTCGACAAACACATAGGCTTCCATAGCAGGCACATAGCAAGACTTCACTGAGACGAAGTTCACAGGCTGCATGCCCATGTGGTGCATCGGACAGTGGTCCATCATCTCCATGTCGGGCACCGGAGGTGTGGGCTGCGCAGGCGCAGGTCCTCTTGACGGACGCGCCTCGGCACTGCCCATCACGAATAGGAGGCCGACAAAGATTGCGACTAATTGTTTAATATTACGTTTCATTTCTAGATTCAGCTATAACAATCAAAACGAAGTTCCAATCAGCTTGCAGACCGCAGGGTGCCAACAATCTGCCTGTCGGCACCAGCCGACACCCCACGTTCTACAGGCCACTCGGCGCGCTTACTTCTTCTGCTCGCATTCCTTTTTGCAGTCCTTCTTCTCGCAGCACTCCTTCTTTTCTGCGCAGCACTCTTTCTTTTCTGCACAGCATTTCTTCTGCTCGGCGCAGCGCTCGTGCTGACCCTCGCAGCAGGCCTTCTTGCAGCAGCACTCTTCGTTGGTGCAGCCCTCGCAGTGGTTGGCGGCGCAGGCAGTGTCAGCGCAGTTGCACTGGTGGTGGCAGCACTCATGCTCATGCTCGTGTTCGCAGCAAACCTCGGTAGTATCAGCGGTCTGTTCGGCGGGAGCGTTGTTGTTGCAAGCGGTCATGCCAAAGGCAAAAGCGGCAGCGACAAAAGCGGTTAAGAGAATTTTCTTCATTTTGTGTTGTTAGGTTTTGTGGGGTGAAGAACCCCTGGTTAATAAATAATTATTTATACAATACTGAATTGTATCTTTTTATTCGACGTTGCTTTCAACAGGTCGCGACATTATAAAGGAATGTTGCAATGCTTCTTCATCGGCAGCGTGTCCTTCTTAGTGGCCAACACCTGCAGGGCACGGATGACGCGGAAGCGGGTGTTGCGCGGCTCGATAACATCGTCGATATAGCCATACTTGGCGGCATTGTAGGGGTTGGCGAACTGGTCGTTGTACTCCTTCTCCTTCTGTGCTATGAACTTGGCCTTCTCTTCGGGGTCGGTAATCTCCTTCAGCTGGCGACCATACAGCACCTCGGTGGCACCGCTGGCACCCATCACGGCAATCTGAGCCGTGGGCCATGCATAGTTGATGTCGCCACGCAGCTGCTTGCAGCTCATCACGATGTGGGCACCGCCATAGCTCTTGCGCAGGGTGACGGTCACCTTGGGCACCGTGGCCTCGCCGTAGGCAAACAGCATCTTGGCACCATGCACAATCACGCCGTTATACTCCTGACCCGTGCCGGGCAGGAAACCGGGCACGTCCACCAACGTGACAATAGGAATGTTGAAGGCATCGCAGAAGCGCACAAAGCGGCCACCTTTACGCGAAGCGTTGCAGTCCAGCACACCTGCCATAGCCTTGGGCTGGTTGGCCACGATACCCACGCTCACACCGGCAAAGCGGGCAAAGCCCACCACCAGGTTGGGCGCAAACTTCTCGTGCACCTCCAAGAACTTACCGTCGTCGACGATGGCGTGGATGACCTCCTTCACGTCGTAGGGGGCGTTGGGGTTTTCGGGGATGATGCTGTTCAGGCTGTCCTCCAAGCGGTCGATAGGATCCTGCGAAGGCACAAACGGGGCCTCCTCGAAATTGTTCGAAGGCAGATAGCCTACCAGGTCGCGAATCAAGGCTATGGTAGCCTCCTCGGTCTCACCCACGAAGTGAGCCACGCCGCTCTTGGTGGCGTGCACCATGGCACCGCCCAGTTTGTCCACCGTCACGTCCTCGCCCGTCACAGTCTTCACCACCTTCGGACCCGTCAGGAACATGTAGCTGTTCTCCTTGGTCATCATAATGAAGTCGGTCAGCGCGGGGCTGTACACCGCACCGCCGGCACAGGGGCCGAAGATGGCACTGATCTGGGGCACCACGCCGCTGGCCAGAATGTTGCGCTCGAAAATCTGCGCATAGCCTGCCAGCGAGTTGCAGCCCTCCTGAATACGGGCTCCGCCCGAATCGTTCAAGCCGATGACGGGGGCACCCGTCTTCATGGCCTGGTCCATGATTTTACAAATCTTGAGCGACATGGTCTCGCTCAAGCTGCCGGCAAATACCGTGAAATCCTGTGCAAACACATACACCGGACGGCCGTCGATGGTGCCGTAGCCCGTCACCACGCCGTCGCCGAGGAACGACTGTTTCTGCATGTCGAAATTCACGCAGCGGTGGGTAACAAACATGTCATACTCCTCAAAGGAGCCCTCGTCGAGCAACAGGGCGATACGCTCGCGGGCAGTCAGTTTGCCCTGCTCGTGCTGTTTGTCGATGCGCTTTTGGCCACCGCCCATTTTAGCCTCGCTTCTCTTGTCGAGAAGCTCTTTTATTTTTTCTTCAAATGCCATATTTGAAAAAGTTATTTGGGGTTATTGAATGGGGTTTCGCTCCCGGCGTTAGCCGCCGCTCGCTCTACCCAGAAATTCTTATTAACGTGTTAATTCGTTAATGTGTTAATGTGTTAGTCGATTCACAAATTCACGAATTCACACATTCACACATTCAAAAGGTTACTTGCAGCAGAACTCGGTGAGGACGCCCAGGGTGCTCTTGGGGTGCAGAAAACCGATGTGGAGGCCTTCGGCGCCGCCACGGCTCTGCTGGTCGATCAGACGCACACCCTTATCCTTGGCCTCGTTGAGGGCCTGGTCGGTGTTCTCCATGGCGAAGGCGATGTGG
>CAZTVH010000161.1:0-5445 GCA_964616965.1 uncultured Bacteroidaceae bacterium
AACACTTTAACAATAATATGACAAGAGAAGAGTTAGCACGAGAATTGCACGACAAGGGGTGCAATTGCTGCCAGGCCGTGGTGATGGCGTTTAAGGACAAGCTGCCTGTGGACGAGCCGACGGCAATGAGCATGGCTTCGGCTTTCGGACGTGGAATGTCGGGCATTAAGGAGACCTGCGGCTGTGTGAGCGGTATGGCAATGGTGTGCGGCCTGACGGGCAACACGATGATGTTTAAGGGGCTCGCCAACCGCTTCCGCGAGGAGAACGGCGACACCAATTGCCCCCGCCTGTTGCAGTTGCAGGGCAAGGGTCACTCATGTAGCGACTTGGTGGGCTGTGCCGCCCGACTGCTGGAGGAGACCGTTTAAATCAGTTAGCCATTGACTCAATTTGCAGACAAGATGAAACGACTAGTATTTTTGTGTATCGGCCTATTCATATTAAATGTGTGCCATGCCCAGACGTTGGGCACCCCGTGGACAGAGAAGGTGGACAGACGGTGCCCCCGCCCGGAGTACCCAAGACCTATCTTGCAGCGGTCGCAGTGGCTCTGCCTCAACGGGCAGTGGGACTATGCCATATTGGATAAGGGCTGTGTGGCCCCTACGGACTGGGACGGGAAGATTACCGTGCCGTTTTGTGTCGAATCGCAGCTGTCGGGCGTGCAGAAACCCCTCACGGAGAAGCAGGAGCTGTGGTATCACCGACGCTTTGAGGTGCCGTCTAGTTGGAAGGGCAAGCGGGTGATGCTGCATTTCGGGGCCGTGGACTGGCAGGCGGATGTGTATGTGAACGACATACATGTGGGCACTCACCGGGGAGGCTATACTGCCTTCAGTTTCGACATTACGCCCTATCTTGTGGCGGGGGGTGGGCAAAAGTTGGTGGTGCGTGTCTACGACCCCACCAACAGAGGCTACCAACCTGTGGGCAAGCAGACCCTTACGCCACACTCTATCTGGTATACCGCTGTCAGCGGCATTTGGCAGACGGTGTGGCTGGAGCCTGTGGCGGAGAACCACATCACCCATATCGCGTCGGCTGCCGACATCCGTCATGGCAGCGTGGAGCTGACCTTGCGCAGCAGCGGCGCGGACGACGGCAACATTGTGGAGGCAGTGTTGACCGACGGGGGTGAGGCCGTGTCGACAGCCAAGGGTATGCCCAACGGGACGCTGCGGCTGAGTGTGCCCGATGCAAAGCTGTGGAGTCCGGAGCATCCGTTTCTTTACGGGCTGACGCTGACCATGCGAAAGAATGGCAGGGTGACGGATAGGGTGCAGTCGTATGTTGCCATGCGCACAATCGAGACCGAGCGCGACTGGGAAGAGGGGTATGTGCGCATGAGGCTGAACGGACGCAACTATTTCCACTACGGGCCGTTGGACCAGGGATGGTATCCCGACGGGCTGTATACCGCCGCCACAGAAGAGGCGATGCGGTATGATTTGGAAGTGACCAAACGGTTGGGTTTCAATATGATTAGGAAGCATGTGAAGGTGGAGCCCGACAGGTGGTACTATCTGTGCGACAGCCTCGGCATCATGGTGTGGCAGGATATGCCTAGCGGCGACTATGGCAACCAGTGGGAACCATATAAATATAATGGAGGCACAGACCGTCAGCGCAGCACGGCATCGGCTGCGGGCTACTATCGCGAATGGAAGGAAATAGTCGACCAGTGCGGGCAGCATCCCTGCGTGGTGGTGTGGGTGCCGTTCAACGAGGGGTGGGGACAGTTTGAGACCGAGAAGGTGGTGGAGTGGACCAAGGAGTACGACCCCACACGGCTGGTAAACCCCGCCAGCGGCGGCAACCACCGCGACTGCGGCGACATTTTCGACCTCCACCACTATCCCCAGCCAGCCATGTTCTTGAGCGACCCCAACAGGGCGAACGTGTTGGGCGAGTATGGGGGCATCGGGCTGCCATTGGCGGGCCATTTGTGGAAAGAGGACCAGAACTGGGGCTATGTCAAGTTCCAGAACAAAGAGGAGGTGACGGCCGAGTATGTCAAGTATGCCGAGCAGTTGAAGGGCTTGGTGCAACGAGGCTACAGCGCGGCGGTGTATACCCAGACCAGCGACGTGGAGGGCGAGGTGAACGGCCTGCTGACCTACGACCGCAGAGAGCTGAAGGTGGACCCCGTGGCAGTGGCTAGGGCCAACAACGAAGTGATAGCGTTAATCAATAACAAACAGAATATGGAACTAATCACCCTTACAAACCGACGTGGAATGACAGTCGGTATCACCAACTATGGCGGGCGCATTGTCTCGCTGAAGGTTCCCGACCGCAACGGCAAGATGCAGGATGTGGTGCTGGGATTCGACAATTTGGACGACTATCGGCGCGAGAACCACCTTTCGGACTTTGGAGCCGCCATCGGCCGCTATGCCAACCGCTTGGGCGACGGGCGCATCACGGTGGCAGGCAAGACCGTCCAGCTGCCACAAAACAACGGGCGGCATACCCTGCATGGCGGGCCCACGGGGTGGCAGTACCAGCTGTTTAAGGTGGAAAGTGCAACGGCCAACCGGCTGGTGCTGTCGTTGGTGAGCCCCGACGGCGACAACAACTTCCCTGGCGAGGTGAGGGTGGAGATGGTGTACACGCTGACCGACGACAACACGTTGGACATCCAGTATCGTGCCACCACCGATGCACCCACGGTCATCAACATGACCAATCATAGTTATTTCAACCTCAATGGCGACGGCAATACCACCATACTGAACCATCTGCTCACCATCGATGCCGACCGCTATACACCAATTGACGAGAGCTATATCCCGCTAGGCACGATGGAGGCGGTGGAAGGCACGCCCTTCGACTTCCGTCAGCCGAAGGCTGTAGGCAAGGAGATAGGCTCCGACAACGTGCAGTTGCACAATGGCAACGGCTACGACCACAACTGGGTGCTCAACACCAAGGGCGATGCGTCAAAGCCTTGTGCACGGCTGGTCAGCCCCACGACGGGTATTGCGATGGAGGTGTTCACCACCGAGCCGGGGATGCAGGTGTATACGGGCAATTTTTTGGATGGCACCGTCAAGGGCAAGGGCGGCGTGGCGTACCCCCAGCGCAGTGCTATCTGCCTGGAGACACAGAAGTACCCTAACAGCCCCAACAATCCCCAGTGGACCGAGTCGAACGCCTACCTCAATCCCGGCGAGGTGTACGAGAGCAACACGAAGTTCAGGTTCTTTCAAGTTGGTGATTGATAATTCAAATAGGAGTACGGCTGTTCGCAAAGAGCCGAGGCATTGAAATCGCGACGATAGAGAAGTAGAGGAGAGATTGTTTTCATGCCCTCGGTCGCGAAAGTCTCAGACTTTCACTTATGAGGATTATAGGGGCACGAGTTTTGTAAGAATAGTAAGTGATTGGCGGTCGCACAACAATCAGCGTATTGTAGCCTAACACACACAAAAAACGCCATCTCGCAGGAGATGGCGTTTTGAGTTCTTTCTTGTTTCGGTTGTTGCCTATCGGTTCTGTGCGTAAGCGATGTATTTGTCGGCTTCGCTGTATTCGGGACTTTCGGGATAGTTGTCCTTGATCTGTTGGAAAGCCTTGACGGCGGCATCGTTGTTGTCAAGTTGGAGGTACATCATGCCCGCTTTCCACAGTGCAGTGGGAGAGACAATGAAGTTGTCGGCCTTGGCGGCAGCCTTCTCGTAATACTTGGCAGCGTCGGCAGCATTCTCTAGCTCGGCATAGGCGTCGCCTATCAGCATCAGGGCCTCAGCCCCGGTGAAGGCATCCTTGCCTTTGTACGACTTGAGAAGGTCGATGGCCTCGTTATACTGGCCCAGGTTGAGCTGGCAGATGCCGGCATAGTATTTGGCCAGATTGCCCGACTTGGTGCATTTGTACTCGTCGATAATGTCGGAGAACCCCATGTACTGGTCGTTGCCGTTGAGGGCTTGTTCGAAATTGCCCTCGTTGAACCATTGCTCGGCGGCAAACATGTCCTCGGCAGCACGCACCTGACGAGGCTGTGCGACGAGGGCGACGTAGGCCCATATTGCCAGTGCAACCACCACAGCGACGGTGGCGATGATGGTGAGCTTCTTCTTGTTCTGCTGGATGTACTGTTCGGTTTTGGCGATGAAGCCATTGACCTCAATGTTTTTTTCTTCCTGTTGCTCTTTCATTAGTATCTGTTTTTTATTCTATTATCGGTAAAGAAATGATGTATTTTGAGGTTGCAAAATTAGTCATTTTTTTTCATTGCGACGATATTTTTTTTAATTTGGTGGTGTTTTTTGTCGAGGAGATTATTTTTAACATTTTGCAAGGTGCTATTGTTTAGACGGTTGTGTGGCGTGTGGAGTTTTTTTTGTTGAAAAAAAACTTTTTTCTGCTTTTTTTGCCTATCTTTGCAAATTGGTTTTTTATGCATTGTATACACCTAATTGTAGTTCATCATGAATACGAATGTCGATTATCTTGGACTGAAATTGCAGAGTCCGATTGTGGCTGGCAGCTGCGGCCTGACCGCCAATGTTGACAACTTGTGCCGTCTTGAAGAGTGCGGTGCCGGTGCCGTGGTGCTCAAGTCGATTTTCGAAGAGCAGATTATTTACGATATCAAACGCAACACCCATGTATATGCCCCTGTGGGCAACTATGGCGACAGCTATGAGTATATAGCCCAGCATGTGGCCGACGACTCAGTGTCGAAGCATTTCTCCCTTATCCGCGAGGCCAAACGTAGGCTCACCATTCCCGTTATTGGCAGCATCAACTGCTACTCGTACGAGAACTGGCTCACCTATGCCAAGCAGTTTGAAGATGCGGGCTGTGACGCGTTGGAGCTGAACATGGCCATTATGCCTTTCGAGACATCACTCTCTACCGACGACGTGGAGCGCACTTTTGCCAACATCGTGCAGTCGCTCAAGAAGTCGATAACCATCCCTATTAGTATCAAAGTGGGCAGCTATTTTACTGACTTGGCCAAGTTTATGCAACAGCTGTCGTGGATGGGCATTCAGGGTATTACGATGTTCAACAAGTCGATGCAGTTTGACATAGACACGGAGGAAGAGCGTCTGTGCAATGCCGACGCGCTGACCTATCCGGGTGAGCTATACAATACCTTGCGTTGGACCGCCATACTGAGCCGTAAGTTGCGCTGCAACCTCTGCGCCACCACTGGCGTGGCAGACGGGCTGGATGTGGCCAAGCTGCTGTTGGCGGGTGCCACCACCGTGCAGGTGGCCTCATGCCTGTATCGTAACGGCCTCGACTATATGCGCACACTCAATGAGCAACTGGCTGGGTGGATGGAGCGCAAGGGCTACGAGAGTATAGACCAATTTAAAGGCAAGTTGGCCATGAAGCCTAGCGACAAGGCCTCGATGCTGATGAGGACCCAGTTTATGAACTATTTTGCGGATATTAAGTAAGGGAGACTGCCTGATTTTCGGTTTC
>CAZTVH010000162.1:0-5432 GCA_964616965.1 uncultured Bacteroidaceae bacterium
GGTCGCGGTAGGACTTAATCCAGTTCTTATAGGTGCTCCAAATGATAGTTTCGGAGGTGGGGCGCACGATGAGCTCCTCTTCGAGACGGGCGTTGGGGTCAACGACCACACCAGAGCCGTCGGGGGCGTTCATGAGGCGGTGGTGGGTGACCACGGCACACTCTTTGGCGAAGCCTTCGACATGCTCGGCCTCACGGCTGAGGAACGACTTGGGGATGAAGAGGGGAAAGTAGGCATTCTGATGGCCGGTGGCCTTGAACATGTCGTCGAGGGCACGCTGCATCTTCTCCCAGATGGCGTAGCCGTAGGGTTTGATGACCATACAGCCGCGGACGGCAGAGTTTTCCGCCAAATCGGCACGGACGACCAGTTCGTTGTACCACTCGGAATAGTTCTCGGAGCGTTTTACAAAATCTTTTGCCATGTTTTTGATTGTGCAATTGTGTTATTGTGTTATTGTGTTAGTCCTTGACTAACGAATTAACACATTAACGAATTAACGAATTTATTTTTTTTCTGTTGTTATCAAATATTTTGCGTATCTTTGCAATCTGAAATGAGGCATGCTTTTGAGCGTGCAAAAATACGAAAATATTATCATATTGATGAAAATCAGAGAAAAAATATTTCACAAGATGTGGGTTGCCGCTGCCGTGATGGCGATGGCAAGCGCGATGGCAAACGCCCAGGATGCTCCAAAATTGGACACGATGGAATGCCACATTGTGGGGTTTAACGTGGGGGTGAAGATGCCGTCGGAACGATTCTCGTTTGGCACCGCCCCTGATGGCACAACCAGCCAGCGGGCAACGATGGCGAGCCTGTATCCGGGAGCCTACATGGACTACGGCATCAACTCCTTTTATAAGTACCGGCGGGGATGGCTGGTGTCGGTGGACGGCAACGTATGGTTTGGCAGCAACAACTTGCTCTACCGCAAGGAGCGGATGGGCAGCGTGTATACACACGACAGCATCATTATCGGGGCCAACGGCACGGACGCAAGCGTGACTTGCTACAACCGAGGCTTCAGCCTGCAGGGAGGTGTGGGCAAGATATTTGTCGTTGCCCCAAAACAGAACCCTAACTCGGGCATACTGGCACGCTTGAGTGCCGGATATATGCGGCAGCAGACCGTATTTATGGTCAATAACGAGCATGCCCCCCAGGTTGAGGGCGACTATGGGCTGCTGTATGACCACCAGCGACACGGGTTGATACTGACCGAATCGCTGGGCTACTGGTTTATGAGCAACAATGCCAACCTGCTGAACCTCTATGTGTCGTTCGACATATCGCAATGCTGGAGCTGGTCGACACGCGACTATGTGATAGACGACTACCTAGGCCTGCACGGCAAGGACAACAACCGATATTTCGACCTCGTATACTCTATCAAACTATGCTGGATGTTCCCGCTGAAGGGCAAGCCGTCGCAAGAATACTACTATTATTAAATTGAAAATTGAAAAAAAGAATTCGTTAATGTGTTAATTCGTAAATTCGTGAGTCTTTGATGCACCAAAGACTAACACATTAACACATTCACACATTAACACATTCAAAAAAGACTAACACATTAACACGTTAACACATTAACACGTTAAATATAGTTTTTACCTTTTAGTTTAAAGATATCAATGCGCATTCTATATTCTTTAGGCATCAGATGCTATTCGGCGGGAGTGCATGTGGCATCGCTGTTCAATCCCAAGGCCAAACAGATGGTGGCGGGATGGCGGCGGACGTTTGGAAGGCTGTCGGTGGCACCCGTCGGCAAGGGCCGGACGGCGTGGTTTCACGCGTCGTCGTTGGGCGAGTTTGAGCAGGCACGCCCTGTGTTGGAGGAATTCCGCCGTCGGCATCCAGACTATAAGGTGTGCGTCACATTCTTCTCCCCTTCGGGTTTCGAGGTGCGGAAAGACTATCCGCAGGCCGACTTTGTGTGCTACCTGCCCATGGACACACGGGCCAACGCCATCCGCTTCGTAAACCTGCTACGTCCGACGGTGGCATTCTTTGCCAAATACGACTTCTGGTTCAACTATTTGGAGCAGCTGCGCCAACGCAACGTGCCCACCTATATCTTTTCCGCCATATTCCGCCCCAACCAATACTTTTTCAAGTGGTATGGCAAATGGTTTCTGAAACAGGTGGGCGGATGTTTCACACACCTGTTTGTGCAGAACGAGGAGTCGATGGGACTGTTGCAGACGCACGGCATCAGACAAGTTTCCATAGCTGGAGACACCCGTTTCGACCGTGTACACGCCATTGCCCAAGAGGCAAACTGCAACGAGAAAGTGGAGCATTTTCTAAAGAACCATGAGGGCGACGCTGTGCTGCTGGCAGGCAGCTCGTGGGAACCCGACGAGGAATACCTGATACGCTACCTGCAGCATAGAAAGGAAGGTCTAGTGCTAATCATGGCACCACATGTGATTGGCAAGAGTCACCTCGAATGGATTAAAAAGTCGCTGCCTGACGACGAGCCGTGTACGATCTATACCCAAATGGGAGAAGCCGACCCACGGTCGAGAGTGTTGATAATCGACAATATGGGTATGCTCTCATCGCTCTACCGCTACGCCCATGTGGCCTATATCGGCGGCGGATTTGGCGCAGGCATTCACAACATCTTGGAAGCCGTCACATTCGGCAAACCCGTGGTGTTCGGGCCCAATTACCGCAAGTTTAAGGAAGCCTGCGACATGACCAACCAACAGGGAGGCTACAGTTTCGACCGCTATGAGCAGCTGGAGGCGACGCTCGACAAGCTCTTCGACAACGAGGAGGCCTACCAGCAAGCCTCGCAGCAATGCACGCAATACATGCAGAACAATCTCGGAGCGACCGGGCGGATACTAGCCCTTGTCGACAAAGACATCCCAAACTATTGACACAATGAAAAAAGGTCTGCAAATACTAACACTCGTCTGCGCCATGCTCAGTCTGGCGAGTTGCAGCGTGGACAAGTATTTGTACCCCGGACAGATGATGCTGTACGACAACCGCATCCATGTGGTCATGGCCGACAGCAGCGAGGTGACACCCGAAGTGTCGGAAGCCTTGGCAGATGCCAAACAATATTTCTACCAAAAGCCCAACAATCGTATACTTTGGATGCCCCTGCCGATGAGACTCTACTGCCTCTCCAACCCGAAAAAGGACAATTGGCTGCAAGACCTCCTACGCTCGAACGGGGAGCCCCCTGTGGTGTACGACCGCAATGCCGCTCAACGCACCGCCGCACAGCTGGCCACACTGATGAAGACCAAGGGCTGCTTCAACTCGACAGTCACCACCGACACTGTGCACCGCGACGGTTCGTCGGTGACGGTCTACTACAACATTCGTACCACACAGCGGCGCAAGATTGACGATTTGGAGTTCCGTTGTCGGCAACAAGAAATCAACGACCTCCTTCAACAGTGGAAAGAAAAGTCATACCTGAAAGTGGGCGACTACTACGACCAGCAGAAGATGACCAGCGAACAGAGCCGATTGGTAACCAACCTGAAAAACGAAGGCTACTATGCTGCAGGCCCTGAGTACATCCGCTTTCTAGTCGACACCACCTACGACAGCCATGTGCTGGGCATCAGAGTGGTAGTGCGCCATCCACAAAGCATGCCAGGCGACACTACAACAACCGTATTGCAAAAATATCACATCGACAACATATACATATATCCCAACGTCTCTACCGCCTTCAACCCCGCAAGGCAACATTACGACACGCTCATCTACCCCTTCAAGTCGCGCCATAGCAACACCAACTTCTACTATATATATGATAAAAAGATAGCCCCCTCGCCCAGGACCATCAGCCGTGCCATGTTCCTATACAACCGCATGCCCTACCGCCCTCGGCACGTCGCCAGCACCACCAATTCGCTATTGGGATTGCACAACTTCAAGTATGTGGACATCAGTTTCGAAGAATCGCCCAACAGCACCGACACCAACCGGCTGCTCGATGCCCGCGTACGCCTCCTCAACAGTCCACGCCACCGCCTGAGCATGTCGTTCGAACTGACCAACGCTTCCGACTTCTCCAACAAAGAGAGCAACTTCTTCACTAGCGGAAACCTCGGACTCGGCACCACGCTGGGCTACCAAAACAACAACCTCTTCGGCGGTGCCGAATTGCTCAACATCGAAGGCGACCTCGTGTTTGACCTCCCCAAAAACGTCTTCACCTCCTCCAGCCGCGATTTCCACAGCACCTTCTCCTCTTTCGAAATGGGACTAAACACTTCCCTCGACCTGCCCGAATTCCTCATGTTCTTTGGCAAAAATATCACATGGCATAGCAGCAAACCCCACACATTGCTGGAGCTCAACACCAATTACCTATACAGAAACCTCACCCTGCCTAACCACAACCCCGACGGGACAAACCTAGACATCACCCTCGAACAATTCCGTTACGGAGCCTCTTTCGGCTACACTTGGAACCACAACCGCAATATTATCAAGCACAAGTTACTCCCCTTCAACCTTTCTTACTCCCACCTGCTCTCAGGCTCTGAATACTACCAGTACCTCGCCACCCATATCTCCGATATACAATTCCGTTACCTCATCAACGACTATGTATTGCTCAATACCCACTACGAATACACCTACTCCAACCAGATAATCGGCTCGCGCAACAACTTCAACTACCTTCGTTTCTCAGTCGAGACTGCCGGCAATCTGCTCAATGCCGTCGACCGTCTCATCCACGGCCCTCAACACTCTTCAGCCGACAACGAACTAGACTACTGCCAATACTTCCGTTTCGACAGCGAATTTAAACGCTACATCTACTGGGGCAACGACAACACGCTAGTGCTCCGCTCACTCTTGGGATTCGCCATACCGTATGGACACAACAACTACATCCCCTACGAAAAGATGTTTGTCGGCGGCGGTCCCAACACCATGCGCGGCTGGGCACTTCGCCATCTAGGCTATGGGCAGACTCCTACCAGAGAGTCTAACTTTATCGTTGGCATAGGCGAAATACAGTTTGTTGCCAACGTCGAGCAACGATTTCCCCTCGTGGGTATCTTCGAAGGCGCACTCTTTGCCGACGTAGGCAACGTATGGATGTGCGAAGACTGGGGCTACGGCAGTCAGAACGACTTCCAATTCACCGAAATACTCCGTGGCACAGCCCTCGATGCAGGTATAGGCATCCGTGCCAACATCTCGGTCGTCACCCTCCGCATCGACGTTGCCCTGCCCCTCTACGACCCCGGCTATGCCCCCAGCCAACGCTGGTTCCCCTCCCATTGGGACTGGAAAATAATAAGCACCCACTTCGGTATCAACTACCCTTTCTAAAATTGAAAACGCTCTTATGCTATATCTGACTGATTTTTCAACAGCCTCGAAGAGGCAAGCTCTCAAAAGGGGTTATATATCACCCGCTTCGCGAAATC
>CAZTVH010000163.1:0-5410 GCA_964616965.1 uncultured Bacteroidaceae bacterium
AATCCAAGGGAAATCTCTTTTCCCTTGGATTTCTAGATTTCCGCCGCAGGCGGGGATTGAATTTTTTCCCGCTTCGCGAAATCTGGAAATCCGAGGAAAATCTCTTTTCCCCAAGATTTCTAGATTCCCGCCGCAGGCGGGGATTGTATAGCGGAGTACAACGAAGTGGCGAATTAAACGACATTGAGACTGTTTGGCAAAAATCAGTCACATGTTGTACTAGAGCGTTGGCCTTTCAGGCCGTGGGTGTCCGCAAACAGAGAGTTACTGCCTCGTCAAAACTATATGCGATATAGAACTAGATTGTCAAACTTTACGCTCTTGCATAAGGCAATAGCAATGCCGCTTCAAAAACAGACGTTTTGAAGCGGCATTGTTATCAATGTAGAGAACTTCTTGCAGCTTATTGCTCATTCATTCTCTTGTGATGGACAAGAAAGGGTTAGTTGGAAGGAACTTCCACTACCAGACGGACTGCAGCACCCTGATGACGTGGGTTATTCCAGATATTGACACTACGTGCACCATTAATCATAAATTGCCATGACAATTTCTGCCCGTATTTAGCATGGGTTGGATCCGTCACATCTGGTGCATATGACGATGTCCAATAAGTGCCTCTGTCCGTACTAACAGTCAATGATTCTCTTCGTCCGCAAAATGGTAGAAAGACGGCACCACCTGTGGACTGCTGAAAATCTTGCCATCCTTTCACAGTGAATGCATTATTGCCATTATAGGAGGCTTGGCTATTTGTTCCAAAACTTGTGAATGACGAAAAATTAGTACAGTTGTCGTGAAGTATAATTAAGCCTTTCATGCCATCCACCTTGCCCGGACCCCTGAGATTAGCGGCATTGGGTCTTTGGAACAGAAGATAGTTAAGCTCTTCATAGGTGAGCACACGCCACAAGCCATTATAGTCGCTTCCTTCGCCGGTAATATTGTTATAAACGCCCCAGTCGCAATTGGCATAAGTGCCTGTTAAATCGTAATCGCCATTATCGCCATCACCAGGACCATAGGTGTTTGTCTGAGCTATTGCCCATGGTTGGTAGCTAGTTTGTCCAGACTGATAACCGCTGGTACCCCAACCGAAAAGGTCAATCCACTTATCCATAGTCTCACGGCCATTCTCAATAGAGACCGCGTTGCCGCCGTTGGACGCATTGTGCGGGTCACCGGTATCTGTATTGAGGAGGCATGTGTATTGTTGTCCGGCTAAACGCCAGGTTTGTGAGGAAGGCTGATACTGGAGGTTGCCATTGGCGAAGAAGACCTTCTTGGTAGGAGACACTGAGAAGAGTGGGCTGGAAACATGATTGGCATCGGTAAGATCCATTACGGCAGTTTGTCTACCCACCTCTGCGCGGGCTAGTGTGCTAGTGGAGCTAGTGGTCCTCTGGAATTGCACTTCGGGGGAAACCAAACCGCTGCTGTAGCGACCGTGCACCGTGATAGTGAGCGGGTGATTGGTGGGCGCCACGGGGATTTGGATACGCTCGGTAGCCCCTTTAGCCAGCAAAAGACCTGGGGTGTACATAGTCACATCATAATAACTCCAATTCGGATCACTACGCCAACCGGAGATAGGGAGAGTGGAAGCGTTCCAGTTGTTGGCACTGACATCTATAGTACAACACCCCGCCAGATATTGATTAACACTTTCGATGGTGATTCTGTCAATATGGAGGCCAGCGATGGCGTGGGAGGGGTTGGTCACCACTACTTCGACCGTGGCGCAGATGTGCTTGAACTGGATGCTCTTGGCATAGCCGTCGAGACTGGCATTTTGTACGTTCCGTCCCACCATGGGGAGGTCGAGACGCTGCCCGCGGGAGGTCTTGACGTAGGTGTATTCACGAGGAAGGTAAACAACTGTACTTGTCGAATTGGCAGTGGAACTAGACATCTCCTCCCCCGTGTAGTAGGGGTGTTTGGTGATACTGGTTGGGTAAAAGGCCAGAAACTGGTCGCCTTCGATATCATCAATAGCGGCATACTGCCCGTCAACGCTCACCTCATCGATGCTATATATATTACCGTTCACATACACCTCGTCGCCCTGAACCCAGCCAACGGCGAGGCCGTCAACATAGGTCTTGGAGTCGCCGGCGTGATTCTCCGACGAGAGGAGGATGCCCTTACCCGAAAGGCCGGGGTGGGAGTTCTCTTTCTTACATCCGGCAAACATCAGGGTTACGGCCAAAACCGCCAGAAGGGGCAGGGCAGGGCGGCAGGCCATGTATTGTTTGAAATTATGCTTTGTCATATTTATGATTAAAATGTTTTAAAGTTGATTAGTTAATAACAATTCTGGGCAAACGCATTAGTACTCGCAGTCCTGAACCAGACGGACAGAACGGCCAAAGCCACGCTCACCTGGGTAAAAACTGACCTGTCCACGGGAGATTTCGAAAATCCAGCTTTTATAATGGCCGTTGTTCATGTTTTGGCTAACCCTTGTGGTATGGTAGTCACCCCAAGTAGGATTGTATCCGTAACGTTTCAATCCGCGTTTCTCGACCCATTGGCCATTCACATTTACCATTGTTGTCATATTCACATAATCCCACGATGAGAAGTGATCAACCGTAAGAAGGTTTAAGTATGAGCCCGGACCTGTATATTCGTTGTTCCAGCGAATGCCGGCAAAGGGGAGGAATATGGCACCAGCCGCCTCCATCCTCTTCCATTCGGTTATGGTGTAAATGTTGTGGGCACCACTCAGGGCTGACTCGACATCAGCCTCATACTGGGCAAAACCCTCATCAGTTATAGCATCTTCGTCGAGTACTCCGGGGTCAGTACCCTCAAGGGCATCATGGTCTCCGCCATTATTGAGGGGGAGAATACCCTCAGGATAGTCGAATATGTCGGGTAGGAGGACCCAACCTTCGACATAGTCATGCTCCGAACGATGGGGATAGAGGAGATTCGGAACTGAAATGCGGACCGAGGCCCACCTATGGTCGGTAACCAAGCTAAAAAACTCCTCACGAGAAGGGGTATGCCACAGGCCAGGCTGGTTGCCGCCATTCGAAATAGCGTTGTAGACCCCCCAGTCGCAGTTGGCGTACTCACCCGTAAGGTCACCCATTTGGTCAAGATGCCCATAAGGGCCATAGTCTTGGTTGTTGGTTTCCGCACCTGTGCTGGCACCGATAGTTTGCCAAGGTTGGTAGTTCTTGCCACCGCCAGACCATCCGCTGGTGGCCCAGCCGAAGAGGTCGATCCACTTCGACTGAGTGGGACGGTCAACTACAGGGGTTTCATTACCGCCGTGCCACCACCCATTGTCGTCGTTCTTGGCAAGGATTTCGTACTGCTCAGGAGCAAAGCGCCAAGTATTGGTGCTGGCCTGATACTGCAGGTTGCCCATAGAGATAGCGATACGTTTTGTTTTAAGGTCACGTTCTGCAGATCGATCATCAGAGCTACCATAGATGGTAATGTAAGGATACACTGCGTTGTCGAACGGCTTTTTGTTGACGGTGAAGTAGACACTGCTGAGGACATGCTTGCTGCGGAACTTCATGTCGGTCTCGGCCTTGATGACGACGGCGCGGTCGACAGAGGAATGCTTGTTGGTGCGCTCGAAACGTACGGTGGGCTTGGTGCAGGCCACACCGACGATAGCCTGTTCGGAGCCATCTTTGTAGCGTCCGCGGACGCAGATGGTGATGTCGTCGTCAGCAAACGGCAGCACGGGAATCTGGATAACCTTCTGCCCGCTGGCGGGGACGGCGCAGTTGGATTCGGGGAAAGTCATGTAAACCGAGCGGAATTTGGAATTAGTCTCATTGGTGAGTGCGATGGGACTGAGACTCATGTCGCCGCCGCCCTCGTATACACGCGTGTTGGCAACATCCAAACCTTCCAAGGTGCCGCTGAGCTGGTAGCTCGCACTGGTGACTATGATGCTGTCGAGATAGAGGGGGCCGCTCCCGCTCTCGCTGTTCTTCACCGTGATGTCGATGGCACCGCAGATGTGGCGGAAGGTGATTTCCTCATCCTCGTAAGTGGCTTTTCCCACCATGGGGAGGGCCAGTTTCTGTTTGCCATTGGCGGCCACCTCATACTCGTAGTGCTGCGGGACGGTGACAGCGGAGGTGAGGGTTGTGGTGGTGTAGTTGTCGTTGCCAGTGTAGATGGTGGCGGGGTAGAAAGCAAGCAGGTTTACACCCTCTGGGGCCAAGATTTTAGCCTTGCCAGCATTGTTGATGGTCATGATGGTGAACTCGTTCGACTGTGTGGTGGTTCCGTCTTCTGGGTCAGGGTGATTGATTCTAATCACATCGCCAGACTCCCAAGCCACGTCGATACCGTCAACGGTGGTCTTGGTGCCGTTATGGCTTTCTGTGGACATGGTCAGCGTCCGGGTAGGCCCTTCGTAGGTGGAGGGTGAGGAGAAGTCCTTCTCTTTCTTGCAGCCGGCAAACATGAGGGTTCCGGCCAGTATGGCTAACGCCATTGTGAATAATTGCTTCTTCATGTTTTACTTTTCTTTCTGATTAATTTTCCCAACCAAAATTACTACTAAAGGAACGGTTTTCAATCGTGTGGTTATCTTCGTTCCCTGCGGTGAACCACGACTGGGTTTCATTACCCCATGTACGTGTTTCGATGGGCCCCCATTTTTGCGGGGAGCTCTGAAAGCCCTGTTCAATCGCAAAGGAAACCACTTTAACTAATGGTGCTGCGTAGTTTTTTTTCTTCTTCATTTTCATTTATTTGTTCGTTTTCATTATTTGTTCGTTCTTTATTAATTTGATATTAATTCATGATATATTTTATGTATTTTATGCTTTTTGTTGTAGATGCTTGGGTTAACGAATGGGGAGATGTGGGATAAAGAAACTCCCAATGAGGAAATCCTCCCGGGAGTATGCCGAATTTTTTAATAGTAAAAATAAGTAAGAGAGTTACGAAAAAACTCATAAGAAGCTCTGCATTTCTTTCGAAAATGAAGGACTCCCGTGCATAAAATCTCCACGTTCCAAATATGGTGAACATGGCGTAAAGTTGCCATTATCAAATTACTGTGTAGATTTTTATTGTCAATTTCACTTCCAGTTTTGACTGCAAAAATACAACTTTTTTTTGAATTGCAACTTTTTTTTGTAACTACTCAGCCACCCCGTAACTACTCAGCCACCCCTATTTCTTTGAAAAAGGCATAATATTTTCTCTTAGTTGATTATAGCGGTTTTCTTGTACTTTTTTTGATGTGCAAAAGTACGACTTTTTATTTGATTTGTGAATTATTTGTTGGGGGGTGGCTTGGCTTGTGCCGGAGGCGTGGGGGTATGGGATAAAAATTGAGGGTGCCCCTTTGTGGGGACACCCTCGTCTTAACCCTTTGAAAACATTCATTATGAATTCACCTTACCAACTCGTACGGACATCG
>CAZTVH010000164.1:0-5361 GCA_964616965.1 uncultured Bacteroidaceae bacterium
GCACATACTAAAATGAAAAAAAATGCGTAGAAAAGTTTTTATTTCTAAAAAAATGCGTATTTTTGCAAATCGAAATTAATGTAGAACAAACACGGAGATTATCGAAACAAGACTATCAGTTCAACTTTAAAAAAGCGACAGAAATGACTAACGAATCAGTTGCTACGCTCACCGACAACGAGCTGATACAAGGGTATATAGACGGGAACCCGAAATGTTTTGACGTACTCCTCGCCCGCTATCAGGCGAAGGTCTATGGCTACATTTTCTCTGTAGTGAAAGACAAGGATGTGGCGGACGATATTTTCCAAGACACCTTCTTCAAAGTGGTCGCCACCATCAATAATGGCGACTATAAGGACGAAAATAAGTTTATCCATTGGGTGATGCGCATTGCCCATAATTTGATTGTGGACCATTTCCGCCGTAATAACAAGATGCCTATCGTGCCCAACCGTCCTGACTGTGACGTGGTGGACACGCTGAGGCTTCACGACGACAACGCAGAGCAGAGCATAATGCGCCAGCAGACCAGCCGCAATGTGCGCAAGCTGGTGAAGATGCTGCCTCCTGAGCAGCGGCGCGTGGTAATCTTGCGCCACTACGGCAAGTGCGACTTTAAGGACATTGCTGCCCGCACGGGTGTGAGCATCAACACTGCGCTGGGCCGTATGCGTTATGCCATCATCAATCTCCGCCGCTTGGCAGAGGAGCACAATATGTATGCAGAATTGTAAGCCCCAAGGCAAAAACTAAAAGCAAGACCTGTCATTTCAGCGTTTTTAGTTTCTAGTTTTGGTTTTTGCTTTATTTTTAACATTTTTCCATACAATAAATATCGCCATTTTGAGTTAATAGGGTACATTATTTTTCAATAATGGAGATTTTAAACCTATGTTCAACTAAAAAGGCGCGTATGATGCAGGACTATGAGTTTACCTACAGCGATACATCATCCGAAACAGTAAGCACAATGGTACAACCGTCGCCACGAGTTGTACAAAACATCCTCCAGTATGCACGGTGCTATCAGAACATCCGCATAGGAGATGTGAACATTAAAGTTTATCTCAACTAGTTAAAACAAGAAGCCCCGACCTGCAAAGGTTGGGGCTTTTTAGTTTTGTTGAAGTTATCAAATCACCTAGTGACCCTAGTGTCGCGTCTTTCGGTGCGGGCGAAATGCAGCACGGGAGGCCGTGGCGACCATCCTGTCAGCCCGAACCGGGTTCAGCTGTTAAGCCTCCTGTAGTATCGCCACCACAGTTCCGGCACGTCGCCCTCCATGCACTGCTGATAGTCGGCATAGGTGCAGGGGAGCATCAGGTGGTCGGAGTAGATTTCTTGTAGGTCGGGATTGTTGCACGGCACGCGTACCCACCAGCGGTCGGTGAGGTTGCTTTTGTAGAAGTCGATGTCGATGCCTATCTCCTCGCAAGTGGTAAGGAAGTGTCGGCATTGTTCGGGGTTCCGCAGCGGATTGTCGTGCTTGCGACCATAGAAGCCTTCGATGAAGTACCATAGTGCCTGGGCCACCATGTGTGTGGTCTGCCCGTGGTTGTCGTAGAAGGGGTTGGCCTCGAATATGCCCAGAAGGCGTGTTTTGTCCGTCAGGCCGGCATAGCGCAGCATTTGGCATAGGTCCTCGCCATAGAGCCCATGAGGCGACGGGGTTCCGTGTGCCGGCGCATCGCTTTGGCGCACGGCACTGAGGTCTACGCTCAACAAGTCGGCGTTGCGTATCAGCGCCTCGGCCCGTTCCATATTCTCTCGCACCTCTCCAAGGCGGCAGGCATCGAACTTCAGGTCATCGACCAACTGCACATAGTTGTTCCCCACAAAGTAGGTCTGGTAGCCTATATTGGCATGGAAGAACAGGTAGTTGGGTTCCTGCATGACGATGTTGCGCAGCCATGTGCGCGAGGTGATTTCGTCGCCTGCCTCTAGGTCGAAACGCGAATCGATGGCGGTGATGTTGATGATGCGGTTCAGCCGTTCGTAGCCTTTGTAGGCGGCAAAGGTGAGGTCTTGGCTTCCGCCCAGCAGGATTAGCGTGTTGCCTTTCCCGACCACTTCGGCCACCACCTCGGCCACGGCATAGTAGGTGTCGCCGGTGGTCTGCCCGACGACAATATTGCCAAGGTCTGTTATCTTCGTGTCCTCGGTCGGGCAGGCCAGCTTGTACAGGTAGTGGCGTATCTCGTTGGGGGCCGTGCCGCAGCCTACGTTCTGTTCGGCCCCACGGTCTTCTTCCACGCCTAGCAACACCAGTCCTCCTTCGGGTATTTCGGGAGGGGTCGTGTTGGGCAGGTGGGCCATGATGTGGTCTCCTATTGTTGTGGCATACTCGCTGGGGCGGTAGCCCAGCTCGTCGGCATTTATCGGCGACAGGTATTGGTAGATAGACATAATCAAAGTAAAAGGTAAGAAGTAAAAACTAAAAGGTGTATGTAAGCCCCCTTTTAGTTTTTACTTTTTAGTTTTTAGTTTAAAATGTTTCGCGGACTACGTCGCCGTGGTCGTCAACAATCATCTTGTAGTACCAGTTTGGGTAGCTGGGCTGCATCGGGAAGGCGGGGTTGCCGGTCTCGGTGCGCTCAAACTTGCCGTCCTTCTCCTTCTTGATGTTGCCGTCGATGTATTTCACCAGCAGATAGTGGTCCAGTTTGCTCCATTCGCGCATCATGCGTTTGGCCTGACGGTTCGAGAAGTCGTTCAGCTGTTCCACCAGCGCGTCGTCCTTGTCGGTCTTCTTGGCGCGGTCGTCGAAGCGGGCCACCTCCTTGATGAAGCCCTCTTCCAGCTCGTTCTGCACCTTCTGCAGGTCCACAATCATGTCGCTGTAGCGGCTGTAGACAAAGTTCGTCACACGGTTGAACAGCCAGAAGGCTGCCGTCTCGCTGTAGGTCAGCATGTCGCCGTTGCCCTCGCGGAAGCATTCGGGAATCTTGGTGATGCCGCAATACATGGGGCAGTAGCAGGTGCTGTAGGTGTCGTCCACGCCAAACCACAGCACGCCTCCCACCTTGCTGGGCAGCCAGCCGCGGCACTGTGCCACGAAGCTGAAGCCCGTCTGCTGGGTCGAGGTGGCGCGCTCGTGCACATACTTCTGTCCGCTCACTTCAAATCCCATCGGACGCCAGCGGTAAGGGCAGGCGAACGGGCCTGCGCCCTTGTCCTTGGTCATGTCCATCATGGTGCCCTCGTAGTGGTCGCGCATCAGGTTCATCACCTCGTGCACATCCACCTTGTGGTCGGGCTTAATCCACAGCGGCAGACGCTCCGCCTTGGGGTCGCCCATAGCATACTTCTCATATCTGCGCATATCGCGGTTCACGCGGTTGAACATGGCATACACGCGGGCATCGCAGCCGCGTATGCCGCTGAAGGTCAGCGGAGCGTAGGTGTCGGCAAAGCTGAACTCCTCGTCCTTGCCGTTGAACCATCCGCAGGCCTTGGCGTATGTTACCACGTCGGCGGCATACACGCATTCCACCTCAGGCTCATACAGGTAGTCCATGTGCGTGCTGCTGATGACGGTGTGCAGCCCCTTGCCCTTGGCCTTGTTCCACTTGGCCCCCTCTTGGGGGAACTGGGTGATGCGGGCCTGGTTGGCGTGGCCGCTCACATAGCCGTCGGGGATGCGGCGTGCCACCCACACGGCCCCTTCGCTGTATTTATACTTCAGCTTCTTAGCCAAGTCGGCCTTCACGGGTGCGCTGCGCTTGCCTATCAGCTCCAAAATCCACACCTCGTTGGGGTCGCAGATCGAGAAGCTCTCGCCCTCGCTGCAGTAGCCGTAGTCCGCCACCATCTTGGTCATCCAGTAGATGGCCTCGCGGGCATTCTTGGCACGCTGCAGGGTGACGTAGATGAGCGAGCCGTAGTCGATGCCCTTCACCTCGTCCTTCCAGCACTCCTCGCGGCCGCCATAGGTGGTCTCGCCGATGGCCAGCTGGTGCTCGTTCATGTTGCCCACCACGCTGTAGGTGTGTGCCACCTGCGGGATTTCAAACAGCTTGCGGCCGCTGTCCCAGTCCACCAGCATAAACATCGTGCCGGCGGGGTAGTCCGCAGCCTTGCGGTAATACAGCTCGCCATACAGCACATGGCTGTCGGCGGCATAGGTAATCATGGTGCTGCCATCCTTGGTGGCACCCTTAGTAAAGAGGAAATTGGTACAGGCCGAGGCCTCATATCCCATCAAAAGGATGGCCCCCATAAGCATTAGCGAAAGTGACTTTCTCATAGTGTTACTATTATTATTGATTTGTGTTTTGATACTCAGTCTACTATTTCAAAATAGCCCCGTTCATGGGCCAATTTTAGAATTGCAAATTTACACAAAATTCTCGAATTAAACACAACCCGATGAAAAAAAACACGCATCAGCCGCGCTGCCTCCTGCCACTGGCGAGGGCTCGTATGCACGCTATGGCGGTCCTTCTCATCAGATGTCAGTCCGAGCCATCGCCCGACGCCCCTTTACCCATGCAAAAACCCCTTGCCAACCATTGGGCTGACAAGGAGTTTTTTTTGGTATTTAAGTATAGGGTTATTTACTAGAAGGTAACTCCCTAACTAGACGGACATATGCTTTGAGAACTGACTCTGTTGTATTTGCCCCCCAAGCGGAAAACATGCTGCCTGGTTGAAATTGTGACAGACCATCACTGAGCCAATAATCGCTGCTCAATTGGATGCTTGTAACTTGGGTTCCATTCATATATATACAAGGCAAGAATACGTAGCCATTCGATTCAAAGTTGGAATACCATGTATATACATCAATAGAAGGAGTATTAGGAAGAGGATTCGAGGAAGTAGCCGTTAAGGGTTCTATTTGTTGAGTATTGATATAGCTTGTTGGGAAGTCAGTTGGGAGATAAGAATTCTGGTAGTCATCAGGAAATACTATCATACCCGGCACAGCAGCAACCTTAGCCCAACAGAAATAATTACCAGATGTGGTGGTTCGACCAGTTAACAGATAATTGAACTCTTGAACTGTAAGTAGTCTCCAGTGTTCATTAAAATCATCATGAAAATGGTTTACAATGAGTTGTTCATGACTTGAGCCAAAGTGGTCGTATATTCCAAATGGGTTGTGGGTTGGGTCTCCAATATAGTGATATTGATGGAGCGCAAAGAAGTAATCGTCCTCATCATCGTCGTCCAACCCCTGTACATTTGCACGCGAGAATGTGACTTTAAGGGGATTATTACTAAAGTTTGACAAGTTGTTTTTTGCTCTAGTCCTATATCGCATACGGTTTTGGCGAGGCTGGGACTCTCTGTTTGCGGATACCTACGGCCTGAAAGGCCAAAAGGCGAACAGCCTAGGGCATCGCCCTAGGTATG
>CAZTVH010000165.1:0-1332 GCA_964616965.1 uncultured Bacteroidaceae bacterium
GGGTATTTTTAGAAGTCCCCTAGAGCAAAAAACAACTTGTCAAACTTTAGTAAATTATTAAATTATCGCTCTAATATAACAAATGACTGATTTTTTGCCAAACTGTCTCAATGTCGTTTAATTCTCCACTTCGTTTTACTCCGTTATCGAAGAGCCACTGGCTCTTCTTCATCTTCGGGACGCTAGAAGTGAGTTTATTCTGTCACCGCACTGCGCTACGCTTGTACGGTGTTATTGAGATTCAGCCTCTTTGAGGCTGTGAAAAATCAGTCTTATATTAAACTAGAGCCTTTACTTTTTACTATAAGTATGGGAGCAACTGACCTCTTGAAAAGATGCCGTGTATGTGCTTTAAGAAAAGGATTGAATTATATTTAAACGGCTTCTTAGATTATATAGGGGGCATCGGTGGCATGAGGAAAGGATTTTGAAGGCTCATTGTCCTTTCTTCATATGTTCGACAGTTATACTATAGTTATTCTATATTTATACCTTATTTATACTATCGCGTATAGTATAAATAAGGTATAAATATAGAATATATATAGGATAAATGAGGGAGGTGTGAGGGGGTGTCGTGAAAAGAGAGGATGAGGAAGGTGGGAGGTGGGAGGAGGAGGGCTAGGGCGAGGGAACCTATTCTTTAGGGGCGTCGCCACGGTCGACTACCAGTTGGCTGCCGGTGGTGCGGATGCGGCGGTCGAGGCATACGCGGCATTCGGCGGCTTCGTCGCCTGTGCATAGTTTGTTGTCGTAGAGGCTGTAGTCTTTCCTGTGTTCGCGGGGGCTGAGGTTGGGCATGACCACGTTGGCGCCTGCCAGTATGCCTAGTTCGCGGCCACGGGGGTGCAGGGTGCCGAGGGCTGTGGTGGCGGGCAGGAGCACGGGGGGGTGCAGCAGGCGTATGAGGGAGAGGAGGCGCAGGGTGGTCTCGACCGAGCCTGCGGGACGGTCGGCGAAGGGGGTGCCGGAGGCTGGGATGAAGGGGCCTATGCCTACCATCTGGGGTTGGAGGCGGCGGATGAACTGGAGGTCTTGCCAGAGGGTTTCGAGGGTTTGGAAGGGCGAGCCTACCATGAATCCGCAGCCCACCTGGAAGCCTATCTCTTTGAGGTCTTGCAGGCAGCGCATGCGGTTGTCGAAGCTCATTTCGGCGGGGTGCAGGCGGGCGTAGTGGGCAGGGTTGGCGGTTTCGTGGCGCAGCAGGTAGCGGTTGGCACCGGCATCGTAGAGCCGTTGGTAGCTCTCGCGGCTTCGCTCGCCTAGCGAGAGGGTGATGGCGCAGTCGGGGTATTGCCGGCGTATGGAGGAGACGATGTCGCACATGCGGTT
>CAZTVH010000165.1:1342-5341 GCA_964616965.1 uncultured Bacteroidaceae bacterium
GCTTCAAACAGGCGCTTGTAATCATCATAAGAAAGCTCGCCTACCGACAGCGTCACCGCACAGTCGGGGTGGGCTTTCTTTATGTCCGAAACTATCTCGCACAGCTTGTCGGTCGTATAGCTTTTATCCTCGCCGCTTTGCAGCACGAACGTTCTGAAGCCGTACTCGTACCCCGCATCGCAGCAGTCGAGTATCTGCTCTTGGCTTAGGCGGTATCGCTGCACGTCGCGCTGGCTGCGGCGGATGCCGCAGTAGAGGCAGTCGTTTTTGCAGTGGTTGGTAAGCTCGATGAGTCCGCGCATGAATATCTTGTTGCCAAAGTAGCGTTGGGCAGTGGCATGGGCGGTGTCGTAGAGGTACTGTATGGCCTCGCGGTCGTCGGTGGTGAGCAGGCGGGTGAGCTGTTCGAGGGTGATGTCGCGTGTGGTGGCGATTTGGTTGACGGTGTCTTTCATAAGATGAAAGTTGAGGATTGATAATTGAAAATTGGCTGCCGCACCTTAACCTTTAAATGGAGTACTAAAGTGCTATAACTTGAAGTCGTAAATGCCTTCTTGGGCTTTGCCGTTGTAGAGGGTGAGTGTGCGCAGGTGTGTGCCGAAGGGGAGGTGCAGGGGTTCGGTGTAGAGTGAGGATTCGGGGGTGGGGTCGCTGCCGTCGGTGGTGTAGTAGAGGTAGGAGCCTTTGACCTCGGTGGTGATGGTGACGAGCAGGCCGTCGGGTTCGGTGGTCTTGGTGACGGTGGGTTTGAAGGAGCCGGGGCATACGTTGTAGCCGCCAGCGAGGAGGCGGGCTTTGTGGTGTTCTATCTTGTCTTGGAAGTGGGGCCAGTCTTTGCGCTCGGTGGGAGTCCACAGGCACTCGGCGATGGCGCATAGGCGTGGCAGCAGCTGATATTCGGCGCGGTCGTAGGTGGTGATGTAGTCGGTCCAGAGCATACATTGTCCGCCCCATATATAGGGGTGTGCATTTTCGGTGAGGTTGGAGGGGACGGGGTCGTAGTGGTAGGCTTGGAAGAGGGTGATGTATTGGGGGAAGGCGGCATTTTGGTAGGTGGAGTCGGCTTGGTAGCATTCGAGGTTGCAGTAGGCGGGGTTGGCGGAGATGACGGCGTTGCCGTGCAGGGCGGCGGCGAAGGCTGTGGTGTCGCCGCGCCATGCCATGACCACGGCGTCGCTGTCGGACAGGCAGCAGTCTGCCATATCGTCCCAGCCTATCATGCGACGGCCTTTGCGGGCGAGGATGTCGGACACTTGTGAGAGGAACCAGCCCTGCAGTTCGTTTTCGTTGGATAGGCCTAGCTTGCGCATGCGTGCCTGGCAGCGTGGGCAGGTTTCCCAGTTGGCTTTGTAGGGGGCATCGCCGCCGATGTGGACATATTCGCTGGGAAACATTTGTGTGACTTCGTCCAGTATGTCGGCGACAAAGTCGAGCACTTGGTCGCTGCCGGCGCAGAGTATGGCTTTCTGAGGCCAGTAGGGGCCGATGGCAACGGAGTAGGGGTGGTCGTCGCAGGCCAGTTCGGGGTAGGAGGCGAGGATGGCGCTGGCATGTGAGGGGAAGTCGATTTCGGGGATGACCTCGATGTTGCGTTGGGCGGCATATTTCACTATTTCGGCTATGTCTTCCTTGGTGTAATAGCCGCCGTAGGAGGGCTCTTCGCCCACACGGGCGGGGTCTTCGTAGCCCCAAGGTTGGTGGGTGCGGTCCACGCGCCACGAGCCGATGTCGTTGAGTTGTGGGTATTTGTCTATTTCGAGGCGCCAGCCTTGGTCGTCGGTAAGGTGGAGGTGGAGGCGGTTGAGCTTGTAGGCGGCCATGATGTCGAGGTGACGCTCTATTTGCTTGACGGTGAAGAAGTGTCGGCACACGTCGAGGTGGCTGCCACGCCAGGGGAAGCGGGGGTAGTCGAGAATGGTGCATTCGGGCATGACGACGCGGCTGTAGGAGTTGTGCTGGAAATTGTCGGGCAGCATTTGCACGAAGGTTTGGAAGGCATAGAATAGGCCGGCTTCGGTATTGGCGCTCACAAAGATGCCGTCGGGATGCACCTGTAGGAGGTAGCCCTCGTCGCCGAGGGAGGGGTTGACGGTGTCGTTGATGGCGAAAGTGATGCAGTCTTTGTGGGGGGTGCCGATAAAAGCGGGTCGCACATGCATCTGGCGCAGGGTGGTGGCGATGTATTTGGCGGTGGGGTTGTTCTGGCCGAGGTTTTCGAAACAGAGCTTGGTGCTGGACGAGAGGGTGAAGGTGCGGCCCTTTTGCACAAGGTATACGGGTTCGGGGATGATGGCGTACTCGGTCATTTCAACACTGTCGCGACAGGCCGTTGTTAGCAGCAGTAGGGCCAATATGCAGAGGAGATGCCATCGTTTCATGGGTGCAGGGGTTCAAAAGAAAATGCAAAAGTACGAAAAAAATAGCAATTAGGGCTTGGCGTTTTGAGAATTAAGAAGATTTAAGTTTCGTTGGGCATTATACAATATTTCGTCTAGAGTTGCGTTATGGGTGCATGAGTTCATTGAAGAAACTATTTTCAGACACGATGATATATGGCGTGAGCAGCATCGTGGGCCGTTTTTTGAACTACCTGCTGGTACCGCTATATACCTACAAGATTGCTGCCACTTCGGGTGGCTACGGCATTGTTACCGAGATTTATGCCTACACGGCATTGATGTTGGTTATCCTTACTTTCGGTATGGAGACCACGTTCTTTTATTTTGCCAATAAGTATCGTGAGCGGGCGGACACAGTGTTCTCCACTGCACTGTCTGCGGTGGGCGGTGTGTCGGCATTGTTTCTGTTGCTGCTGTTCAGCTTTATCAGGCCGATAGCCCATGCGTTGGGGTATGATGCGCATCCCGAATTTCTGACCATCATGGGCTGCGTGGTGGCATTGGATGCCTTTCAGGCTATATTGTATGCGTTGCTGCGTTTTCAGGGCAGGCCGATTAAGTTTGCCTTTCTGAAGTTGCTGTTTATCTTCTGCAACATTGGGCTGAACCTTTTCGTGTTTCTTGTGGCTCCGGGCCTGTATGAGAAGTACCCGCAGTGGATGGGGTGGTACAACCCCGACTATCAGGTGGGCTACATCTTTGTTGTGAACCTCGTCTGTGTGGCCGGCGTTATGTTTGGGTTCCTGCCCGAATTGCGCAAGTTGCGTTGCGGGGTGGATTGGAAGGTGCTGAAGGAGATGCTGCGGTATACTTGGCCTCTGCTGCTATTCGGCATTGCGGGCATTCTGAACCAGGTGGCGGACAAGATTTGTTTCAACCACTTGGTGCCGGGGCAGGAGGGGAAGGTGCAGCTGGGCATTTACGGCTCGTGTGTGAAGATAGCCATGATTATGGCACTGATTACGCAGGCGTTTCGCTATGCTTACGAGCCGTTTGTGTTCGGTGGTGGCCGAGACCGCAACAGCAAGGAGACGCAGGCTGTGGTGATGAAGTATTTTGTGATGTTTGCCATGCTGGCATTCTTGGCGGTGATGGCGTATCTTGATATTCTCAAGTATTTTATAGCCCCTAGCTATTGGGAGGGGCTGCGCGTGGTGCCTATTGTGATGATGGCGGAAGTGTTTATGAGTGTGTATTTCAACCTGTCGTTCTGGTACAAGCTGACAGGGCAGACGTGGTGGGGAGCGGTGTTTTCGGCAATAGGTTGTGCCGTGCTGTTGGCTATCAATATCATCTTTGTGCCGCGCTGTGGCTATATGGCGTGTGCGTGGGGCGGGCTGGCAGGCTATGGGGTTTGCATGGTGCTGTCGTATCTGGTGGGGAGAAAGAAGAGTCCCGTGCCCTACAAGCTGCTGCCGCTGGCGGGCTACACGGCGTTGGCGTTGGGGCTGTATGGCATCAGTGTGTGGCTGAAGCCTGCCGCGTTGGGATGGGAACTGGCGTTGAACACGCTGTTGCTGCTAGTCTATGTGGCAGTGGTGCTCTGGTGCGAGCGCGAACTGCTGGCCGGCATCATGAGGAGATTGAAAAGGCACTAGGT
>CAZTVH010000166.1:0-5317 GCA_964616965.1 uncultured Bacteroidaceae bacterium
CCGTGTTGAGCTGTCCTGTCAAAGGACTCGAACTGGACGAGCGTACACTTGATTTTTTGCAAATTATTTTATTGCATAGTTTGCGTGATATTAATCAATAATAACAAACAATATGAAAAGAATCCTTACACTTTGTGCTGCCCTGCTGATGGTTGCCACTGTTGCTACCGCTCAGGACGAAACACCAGTCAAACTTTCTGCTGGCAAATGGACTACCTCTTCAACACCTGCCTTCAAGGTCAGTGAATTTTTCTTTGACAATTGGGCAAGTAGTGGTAACTCCCAGATAGATGCTACTGCTACATTCTTCGGCAACTACAAGTACACCCACCCCAAGTTTGTGTGGGATAATATTGCCGACTTGGCTTACGGCTATGCATGGCAAGACCTCACCGAAGACAAGTCTTTGCCTTATTTCGAAACCAGACGTAAGAGCAATGATAAGATTGACCTTACCAGTGCCATCTCGTGGAATGCTTATAAGGGCTGGGGTGCCAGCTTCACCGCCAACCTTAAGACCCAGTTTGGCAAAGGTTTTGAGTACAGTGGCGTAGGGAACGACCAAAATCCGGGAGTCATCTCTAACTTTTTTGCTCCTGCTTACCTTACCACTGCTCTCTCTTTTGAGCATAAGCGCGTTGACTGGTCTGTCTCCCTCTCCTTCCTCACGGGTAAAACTACTTTTGTCTACTATGATTCACTCATCGCAGCGGGTCGTAACTATGGTGTACTGCAGGACGAGGATTTCAGAAGAGATGACCCCACGACCTTTAAACACGCCTATTTCGCACTTGGTAGCTATGTGAAAGCACAGTATCTGAAAAAGGATATTTTGAAAAACCTTGACCTCTATACTCGTGTCGAACTCTTCTACGACTACAAGAAACCCAAGAACATGGCTTGGGGTGACAACATGGCGACTGAATCGAAATACACCCTAGTTGGAGACGAGACATGGGCCGACCTTCAGAATAAGGGTTGGTTTGCCAAACGTGTCTTTGAGACCGACCTCGACTTTGAACTGAAGCTCGACTACCGTCTCACCTCTTTCGTCTCCGCCAATTTTGCCCTCAATCTCAAATGGGATACTGATTTCAGTGGCATGAGCGAAAAATGGGGACACTTGCAGGTATATCAGATGGCGGGTGTTCAATTTTATCTCAATGTCAAGACTCCTAAATCTTGATTTGTCTAATGTTTATTTCTTATACCTAACAGGAACCAGTAGCATGGTTTCGGTTAGGTATTGTTTCTTTAAACCTTTACTATATGAGAAAAATCAGTCTAATAATTCTTTCTGCAGTTGTGCTCATGCAAATGGGCTGCAATCGTCATCCGAGCAATTCCATGACCTACCGTCCGTTGGGCAATACGGGTCTTCAGGTCAGTGAAATCAGCATTGGCTGTGGCGGGTTCGAAAAACTGGATTCAGCTGCGTCCATTGCCCTTATGGACATAGCTCTAGACAGCGGCATGAACTATATTGACATATACGATGCCAGCCCCGTCACCCGTTCCAATATCGGTGCAGCTCTTAAAGGCCGTCGCGACCGCATGATTATCCAAGGCCATATTGGCACCATCTATAAGGATGGGCAGCACACTCGCACACGCGATCTGGAAGAGACAAAGCAGGGTTTCGAAGACCTTCTGCAACGTTTGGGTACTGACCATATCGAAGTCGGCATGATTCATATCACCGACAGCCCCGACGAGTGGAACGAGCTGGAAGGCAGCCCCTTCTTAGACTATGTGTTCCAACTTAAAAAGGAAGGTAAAATCAAGCACATCGGTGTCAGCAGCCACAATGCCGAGGTGGCGCTCATGGCGGCGAAAAGCGGTTGGATAGAGGTCATCATGTTCTCGCTCAATCCGGCCTTCGACCGCCTACGCGGTGGAGCCATCCCATGGGACAAAGGCGCTATGGACAGCCTGCAGGCTGGTATTGACCCCGTGCGGGTCGAACTCTACGACTATTGTGCCTCACACCATATCGGCATCACAGTTATGAAGACTTTCGGTGGTGGTGGACGCCTGCTTGATGCAAAGACATCTCCCCTAGGTGTCGCCTTCACTCCCGAACAGTGCATCGCCTATTGCCTTGCCAAGCCTTGCATCTCCACATGCATTCTGGGCATAGATAATACCGAAGAACTGCTTACCGACCTCCATTATCTGCATGCCACCGAGGCTGAGAAGGACTACACCTCAGTCCTGCAGCCTGCTAAGGCCGATAAAGGTGGGCAATGTACCTATTGTAATCATTGTTCGCCATGCCCGCAGGGCATTCCCATTGCCAAGGTGAACGAACTGCTTGACAAGGCTCAAAACGAAGGCATGAGTGACGAGTTGAAGGCACGGTACGAAGCCTTGCCCCATCATGCCTCCGAATGCACCCATTGTGGCAGTTGCATGACACGCTGCCCCTTCGGTGTGGATGTGCCACAAAAGATGGATGAAGCCGCAACACTCTTTGGCAAGTAACCATATAATATGGCAAGCAGTCTAAGTTTTGTACAATATATTGTCGACCAGTGTGGCGAGGCCGGCGACATCACTGCCCGTAAGATGTTCGGCGACTATGGCATCTACTGCTATGGCAAAATCTTTGGTCTTATTTGCGACAACCGTCTGTTCATCAAACCCACTGATGAAGGGCGGAAGATGTTGCGCTCAGAAATACAGATGCCGCCGTACGATGGGGCAAAGCCATACTTTCTCATTGAGGAAGTAGATGACCGCGAGTATTTGGTGCAGTTGGTCAAAGCTACCGTTGCCGCACTGCCTGACCCGAAGCCAAAGAAGGCTAAGGGGTGGTGAACCTGTTTGCGTTAAATAGATTTAAATTCATAGGGGACTGTAACAAACAGCCCCCTTTTTGCTACATATATTCGTGTGTGTAATTACTTTTCTGCACCTAATCTATGCTCGGACATAATAAATTATCCTTCTTTTCGTTATTATATCAACAAATAAACCTATCGCATCATGAAAACAATTGCATCTATCAGTAAGTACCTATTTCTTATAGGTATAATGTTGGTTGGGGTGGGAATGGCACAAGCCCAGAATTCAGACAATGATGACAAGACCCTCTCCCCCTATTTCGTGGTTATCAGCGAGAACCCCGAAACAGACGAACTGCCGCTGAAGGAAACTTCAGTCAAAGCCACTGTGGTGGGCTCGATTGCTGATGTGACTGTGAAGCAGGTGTATGTGAACAGCGGTAAAAATCCGTTAGAAGCCATCTACACTTTCCCCATGTCCACCAAGGCTGCTGTTTATGGTATGCAGATGACTATTGGCAGCCGCATAGTCCGTGCACAGATTGAGGAGAAGAAGAAAGCGCGTGCCGACTATGAGAAGGCAAAGCAAGAGGGCAAACGCGCTTCGCTGCTGGAGCAGAGCCGGCCTAACGTATTCACGATGAACGTGAGCAACATTATGGTGGGCGACACGATTGTGGTGGAGCTGAACTACACCGAGCTGCTGGTGCCAGAGAAGGGCGTGTACAGCTTTGTCTACCCCACGGTGGTAGGTCCGCGCTACTCGAACAAGAAAAAGAACGAGGCGGGTCCCGACGACCAGTTTGTGGCTTCGCCCTACACCAAGTCGGGCGTGATGCCCACCTATAAGTTCGGCTACGAGCTGACCATCAATTCGGGCATCCCCATTCAGGATGTCGCCTGCAAATCGCACAAGATGAATGTGAAGCACGAGGGACTGAAAAAGACGTTGGTGCAGCTCGACAAGTCGGAGACCAACGGCGGCAATCGCGACGTGATAGTAACCTATTCGTTGCAAGGCAGTCAGATAGAGTCGGGCGTGTTGCTGTATGAGGGCGAGGACGAGAACTTCTTCCTGCTGATGGTGCAGCCGCCCAAGCGGGTGCAGAAAGAGGACATACCGCCGAGGGAGTACATCTTCATTGTAGACGTGTCGGGCTCGATGTGGGGCTTCCCGATGACGGTTACCAAGACTTTGATGCGCAACCTGATAGTCAATCTGAGACCCACCGACAAGTTCAACGTGGTGCTCTTCTCTGGTGCCGCAAAGGTCTTCAGCCCGCAGTCGGTGGATGCCACGAATGAGAATATCGCTTTGGCAGACAACTTTATACAGAGTGGCAATGCCTATGGTGGCACCGAGGTGCTGAATGCGTTGCGGATGGCAGATGCCATACCGCGACCCGACGAGGATATAGCACGCACATTTGTGATGTCGACCGATGGCTATGTGGATGTAGATAAGGAGTCGATAGAGTTTGTGCGGGAGCATAGCGACAACACCAACTTCTTCATCTTCGGCATAGGCAGCAGCGTGAACCGCTATTTGATTGAGGGCATCGCCTTTGCAGGGCATGGCGAGCCAATGATAGTCATTAACGAGTCGGAAGCTTCTGCGGCAGCCGAACGTTTCCGCCAGTATGTCAGCACGCCGGTGCTGACGCGCATCAAGATGAATGCTGGCAAGTTTAAGGTCTACGATGTGGAGCCTATGGCGGTGCCCGACATGATGGCGGAGCGTCCCATTATGATATTCGGCAAGTACACAGGCAAGCCCACGGGTACGGTGACGCTAACCGGCAAGGTGGGACGTAAGGCGTATAAGCAGACCTTCGACCTGTCGCAGGTAAAGGCGGACAAGAGCAATGCGGCATTGCGCTATCTGTGGGCACGCGAGCGCATCAAGTATTTGGACTATCTAGGTGGCCAGTATTCCAGAGATGATACGCCCATTGCCGAACAGATTACCAAACTGGGACTGAAATACAACCTGATGACCAACTTCACCTCCTTCATCGCCATCGACGAGGTGGTGGTGAACAAGGACGGCAAGCAGACCACTGTCAAACAGCCGATACCGATGCCCGAGGGGGTGAGCGACTATGCCGTAGGCCATGAAGTGGCAGAGTTGTCGATGGCGCGAACCATTATGCCGGGAACCAGTGTTAACAGTATTGTGGCGGCAGTTGGAGGCGTAGGCTTCTCGGATGGGGTGGAGGAAGAGATGGAAGAGGAAGAGGTGTTTGTGGTGGTAGAGGATGATCCGGAGTTTCCTGGTGGAGTGGATTCGCTGAAGGCGTTTATTGAGAGGAACCTTGTCTATCCGCAATGGGCTAAAGACAACAAGATAGAGGGCAAAGTGTATGTTAGCTTCACAGTGGAGGTAGACGGTAGTATTAGTAATGTAAAGGTGCTGCGCGATATTGGCTATGGCTGTGGAGCCGAGGCTATACGTGTGGTGATGAAGATGCCCAAATGGAAGCCTGGCAAACACAGAGGCACGCCGGTAAGGACGCAGTTCAACTTGCCCA
>CAZTVH010000167.1:0-5311 GCA_964616965.1 uncultured Bacteroidaceae bacterium
TTTTGGTGATATTGGTCTCGATCTCGCTGGCGTTGGCACCGGCGTAGGTGGTCATAACGGTGACGTAGGGCGGGTCCATCTCAGGCATCTGGTCGATGGGCAGACGGCTGAGGGAGAAAAGACCCAGCACAATGACCGCCACGAATATCAAGCCCGTGGTGATAGGCTTGTTGATTGCTGTCTTGTATATAGCCATGTTGAGAATTGAAATTGAAAATTGAAAATTGAAATTTTATATTCCTAATTTTCACCTTTCTGGTTAATTGTATTTTGTTTCTTATTCTTGATGATTGAGGTGAGGAGTGCAATGGGTTCTTTGACGTCATTGTTCATTGATGAGAACTCCTTCTCTTCGATGATATTTGATAGGGAAAGGACTTCGAGCCAGTATTGTGACTCATCAGCCTCTTTTAGGGCAATTGAAAGTTTGTGCACATAATCCGAATTACTCTCGGCATTCTTACTTTCGCGGATGTTAGCACCTATGCTAGTACCGCTACGCAAGATTTGTTTACTGATGACAAATTCCTTTTTCTGGTCGCATAGAAAATTGTAGAAGTGTACAGTGCGTACAGCAAAACTAATGCTTTTGTCATGTAAAGTGTTGCATATCATTGTTCGGACATTTTTCAACTTTCAAATTTTCAATTTTCCACTACCTCAAGCTTTGCTCCTTCCACTAGGCGGGCTTGGCCGGTGACGATTAGTTGGTCGCCTTCCTTGAGGTCGCCGGGGGTGAGAGGGATGATTTCGATGCGGTCGTCGAAACGCTGGCCTAGGGTGACAGCCACACGGTGGGCGGTGCCGTCTTGGTTGGTGAACACATAGCGGTCGTTGCTGCCAGTGAGCTTCAGCACGCTCTGGTATGGCACTACGATGGCATCAATCTCGCCAAGCGAGAGAATGGTGCGGACGAACATGCCCGGACGGATTTTCTCGCCACTGTTGGGAATGTTCAGCTTGGCTTGGAATGTGTGGCTGGTGGGGTCGATGGTGGGGTAGACAATCTCGATGGTGGCAGGGAACACCTTGTCGGGGTAGATATCGCTGTATACGTCCACCTTCATACCCTGTCTCACTAGTGGGAAGTATGTCTCAGGAATATTGATGATGGCCTTGAGGTGGCTGATTTGGGTGAGGGTGAGAATGGGTGCGCCGGTGTACATCTCGCCGTCCTCGTAGTTCTTGGCACTGATAACGCCAGCGAACTGGGCCTTGACAAAGGTATTCTCGTTTTGGAAACGCTCGGTCTCGACCAGTTGGTCATAGCCTGCCTTGGTTTGGTCGTACACCTGCTGGCTGATGCTGCCCGAAGCCTTGAGGGCCGTAACGCGGTCAAGCTCGGTCTTGGTGCTGTTGAGGTTGATGCGGGTGGTGTTGAGTTGGGTCTGGTCCATGCGTACCAGCATGGAGCCCTTCTGCACACGGCTGCCCACTTGCACATAGATGTGCTCGATGTGGCCAGTGATGCTGGGCGATATGTTCATGGTTTCGTATCCCTCAAGCGTGGTGGAAAGTTCCAATTGCTTTGAGATGCGTTCGTTTTGCAGGGTTTGCACTTTCACTTTCTCAGCCTCCTTCTTTGTGGTTGTGGCTTGGCGGTTCTCACTCTTTCCGCCACAGGCTGCCATGACGGTCACGGCTAAGAGTAGTACGGTGGTTTTGACTATCTTGTTCATTATTATATTAATGTTTTGTTTATAGTTTAATGTTTAATGGGGGTCTTATTGTCTATTCAATCCTGCACCCAACAGGTTTTCGAGTGCCACTTGGGCTTGCACCACGGTCAGCACTGCCTGTATGTAGTTGCTTTGGGCGGTGATGATGTCGGTGCTGGCATTGGTCACTTCTAGGTTGCTGGCATGGCCGTAGGTGTATTTCTCGGTGATATTTTTGAATACACGGCGGGTGACATCAAGGTTCTGTTTCTGTATCTGGTAGCCCTCGATGGCCGACACTAGGTCGTAGCGCAGCTGGTTGTACTGCACCTTCAGCCCGTCTTCCGCCTGCTGTTTGTTGTTGAGAGTCTCCTGCAGGTCAATCTTGGCCCCCTTAATCTTGGCCAGGCGTGTGCCGCTTTGGAACAGAGGCAGGCTCACGTTGGCACCAATCATGTTGGGCGGGGTCATGTTAAATCCCGCATCCTTGCCAAAGTAGGTCTTGTCGCTGTACTGGTAGTAGGCCGAGATGGTGGGGGTGAAGTCCATCCACGCCATAGCCACCTGCTTGCGCGAGAGGATTTCGTTCTGTTGCAGCAATTGGTAGTCGTAGTTGTCTTCGATATGGAAATCCCCCATCGTCAGCTGCGCGGCATAGTCGATGTCGAGGACTTTTTCGAGCGGCGTGGTGAGCACCAACTTGGAGTCCGCGTCGGCTCCCAGCATCAGCACCAGCGAGTTGTAGAGCATCTTCAGCGTGCGTTTGGTGGAATTGAGGCTGTTTTGCATCGATGCCACTTGCACGTTCAGCTTGTCGGCAGTGATTTGCTCCGAGGCTCCTGCCAGCACGCTTGCCTCGGTGGTGGCAAGCAGTTGCTGCATGTTGAGCAGGGTGGTGTCGAGCAGTTTCACTGTCTGTTCCATGATAAGGATGGAGGTGTAGGTGGTTTTGACATTGGTGCGGGTGGTGAACTCCGACTGGCTGTGGGAGATGTTGGCCATGTCGATGGCGATGTCGTTCAGCATGGTGCCGACAATCTGCGCACCCGTCAGGGCTATCGAGGCGGTGATGCTGAATGTGCCGCTAGGGTTCATCGGGATGCTGGTGGAGGCCTCTTCTGTCCCGCCGCTAGAGGGGAAGGAGATGGGGAACGTGGTGCCACCGATGGTGATGGAGTCGGGCATCATCGAACCCATCGAGCTCCGTCCGCCAAAGTTCATCTCATAGCCACACATGTTTTGATAGTCGAAGCCCGCCTTCACCTGTGGCAGCATGGTAGACAATGTCTGCCAGCGAGAGGCTTCGGCTTTCTTGATGTTCAGTGCCGAGTTTTGCAGGGCATAGTTGTGTTCGACAGCGTATTGCTGGGCCTCCTCTAGCGACAGGCGCATGACCGTAGATTGCGCATGGGTTGTGGTGCCTATAAGGCTGCCGAGCACAAGTGTCAGAATGATTTTTGTGGTTTTCATGTATACTGTATCGTTTATTTACTGATTGTTTTGAAGTATCTCCTTGATGTGCGACTCTTGCTCGTCGTATAGCTTGATGGCATCCACTGAGAGCAGCCCTCTCACAAAGGTGTAGCCCGCCTCGCAGAACAGTCTGAGGGCATCGGGTTTGGTGCTGTTGTAGTTGAAGTGTTGGATGATTTCTGTCAGGGTCTGCACAGCCACATCCACGTCCACCTGAGGGCGCAGGTCGCCCTTTTCCTTGGCCTCTTGCAGCGTTTGGTACATGTGCGTCGCGTGCCGTGGGGCATCCTTGGGGAAAAGACGTGCGTATATGTCGGGGTAGTAGTCGCGTATATCATTCATCAGTGTGGCCAGCTGGGCATTGTACACCGACAGATATTTGTATATGTGCAATACCATCAGTATGGGAGAGCTGCATTGCGTCTTAAACAGGCAGATGGTCTCGCCGACCTTCCTCTTCATCTGCTCGAAGCAGGCCATCAGCAAGTCCTCTTTCTTCTCGAAATACTCGTAGAGCGTGCGCTTCGAGATGTGCAGCTCGCCTGCCACGTCGTCCATCGTTATCCGACGGCAACCGTAGGCGATAAACTGCTTTGTCGCCGAATCTATGATTTTGCTGCGTGCCTCTTCTGATGCCATAAGTGTATGTGATAGTATTCTTTGCAATGCTATTCCGCCCAATTTCTTGGCGCGAAAAACGCTGCAAAGATACGATAAAACTTTGGAAACTTAAATAGTTTCCAAAGTTTTATTCCTAAATAGTCTTAACGACGGCTGCCTTTGCTTCGGTCGGGGATGGGTGTGATGTTGGTTTTGGCCACTTTGATACGGGTGCCGGGGGCAATCTCCAGCACGGCCTGAACCGCATCGGTGCTGACGATGGTGGCGTGGATGCCGCCCGTGGTCATAATGCGGTCGCCGGCCTTAAGGCTGTCGCGATACGCCGCCTCCTTCTTGGCCTGCTGGCTTTGGGGGCGAATCATAAAAAAGTAGAACACAGCAATCATCGCCACAAACATAATGGCGGTCTTCCATCCGGTAGAAATGTCTAGCAAAAGCATAAGGGTATGTGTCATTTTTTGTTTAAATACAATATTTTTGGCTCCTTGCCGTTTATTTAACTCATCAATAACGCAAGTGATGGTAAAATATTGTGAGCTTTTTTATTCTTTTCTTAAAATAGGCACCTTCACCGTCGGGGGAGGCTATGCCATGATACCGTTGATGGAACAAGAACTGGTCGACCGTCGCCATTGGATGAGCCGTGACGAGTTTCTTGACCAACTGGCCCTCTCCCAGTCCATGCCGGGTGTGTTGGCCGTGAATATGGCTACAGGATTGGGCTATCGTCTGCGTGGCCTGCGTGGTGCGTTGTCGGCCATCGTGGGCAATATAGTCATGCCCATAGTGTTCATCCTCATATTGGCGATACTGTTTAGGCATTTCAGCGACAACATCTATGTCGAACGCTTTTTCATGGGGGTGCGTCCCGCCGTGGTCGCCCTCATTGCCGCCCCCGTGTTCCGGCTGGCGCAGTCGGCCAAGATAACGTGGCATACCTGTTGGATACCCATCCTCTCCGCGCTGCTCATTTGGCTCTTCGATGTCAGCCCCATACTCATTATCCTAGCCGCCGTGCTTCTAGGGTTCATCTATGGGCGTTTCAAATTGAAAAGTGAAACATAAGAATTGAAAAAAACTTTTCTTCTTTCACCTCTCACTTTTCCATTATTTCACTTTTTAATTTTCACTTTACATGGTCTTTCTTCAACTCTTCTGGACTTTCCTCAAAATCGGGCTCTTCACCTTTGGTGGCGGCTACGCCATGATAGCCCTCATCCAAAACGAGGTGACCGTCAACCACGCGTGGCTCACCTCGCAGGAGTTCACCGACATACTTGCTGTCAGCCAGATGACCCCCGGCCCTGTTGGCATCAACACCGCCACCTACACGGGCTACACCGCTGTCCTCAATGCCGGCTACGACACTTGGCTGGCGGTGCTAGGGGCTATTACAGCCTCCTCTGCCGTCATCCTGTTGCCGGTGGTGTTGATGGTGGTTGCCGTCGTGTTTCTGAGAAAGATGCAAGGCAACAAAGACATTGACAACATCTTCCGCACCCTGCGTATGACCGTCGTCGGCCTGATAGCCGCTGCGGCCTTGCAGCTGCTCACCGTCG
>CAZTVH010000168.1:0-3251 GCA_964616965.1 uncultured Bacteroidaceae bacterium
GTGTTGGAAGTGGAGGGCGTGAGCAAGGCCTATGGCGACAAACTGCTATACGAAAACCTCACCTTCAGCTTGCCCCCCGCCGGCATCGTGGGCATCATCGGTCCCAACGGCTGCGGCAAGACCACCCTCTTCCGCCTCATCATGGGGCTGGAAAAGCCCGACACCGGCACCTTCACCGTGGGCGAGACGGTGAAGATAGGCTATGTGGACCAGCAGCATGTGCAGATTGACCCCGATAAGAGTGTCTATGATGTGGTGTCGGAGGGTAACGAGCTTATTCCCATGGGCGGACGGTTGCTCAATGCCCGTGCCTATCTGTCGCGCTTCAATTTCACCGGCACCGACCAGAGCAAGAAGGCCGGAGTGTTGAGTGGCGGCGAGCGCAACCGCCTGCATTTGGCACTGACATTAAAGAGCGAAGCCAACGTCCTCCTCCTCGACGAGCCCACCAACGACATCGACGTGAACACTATGCGGGCATTGGAGGAAGGCTTGGAGAACTTTGCCGGCTGTGCCGTGGTCATCAGCCACGACCGCTGGTTCCTTGACCGTATCTGCACCCATATCCTCGCCTTTGAGGGCGACTCGCAGGTCTACTTCTTTGAAGGCAGCTATAGCGAATATGAGGAGAACCGTCGCAAACGCCTCGGTGACGATACTCCCCACCGCCTGCGCTACAAGAAACTTATAAAGTGAAAATTGAAAGGTGAAAAATGAAATCTCGCAGGAGCAACCAATGACCCGCCACCGCAAAGTTTCATTTTTCAATTATCATACGCCTATGAAAAGGATAATACTCATATTCCTATTTTTCAATTTTCAATTTTCAATTTTCAATTCGCTTTCGGCGCAGATTGTACGTGACGAGACGGGACGGGTGGTGAGCTCCTCGCATAGCGTGATTGATGCCGACGACCATTTGGCGGTACTCGTCACCTATGCCTACGACAGCGTTGGCGTGGTGGAGACTCGCACGCTGCAAAGCTACGACCGCCAAGGCCGTCCCGTGCGCAAAGAGGTCTACACCGCCGACGAGTACCTGCTCTACACCGAAGTGAACAGCTATGACCGCCACGGCAACCGCACCCGTTGCATCCAGACCACCTACGACGAAGACAGCCGACCTACGCAGACCGTATATAAATATAGGTATTCTAAGCAACCCGACGGCATGTGGAAGCTGACAGCTATCCAGATGAATGGAGAAGAAATGTTACAAGGAGAATGATGCTGCCCATGGGAAGGAAGAAAGAGATATTATCGGTTATATTATTCTTGGTGCTGTACTGCCTAATCACCTTTCTTTTCCTTCGTCTCTCTCGTTGGGAGGACCAAAAGTGTGAACAGGAAATCGATTCGTTAGTGAAGTCTGTCTATTTCGAAGGCATGGTGATAGATGCGCCAGTCTACAAGCAATCAACCCTGCTCTGTGTTAAAATAGACGCATCGAGCGTTGATTCATTCTATTATTTCAGTCGTGGTTGTTGTGGAGTAATAGTGCGGGACAGCATAGCCGTATTTTCCATTGGGCTGATTGACGAGAACAATCCTTCCGACCTATTTATGTCCCACGCCGAAAGGGTGGTTGTAAACAAAGACTACGACACAAAGACCCTGTTCATCCGAAATGGCGACACTCTTGTCTATAACATCGCTTTCGGTGCAGGCAGAATAGACGAAGTACACCTGCTGATGGCATGGGAGAAGGCGAGAGACCTATGTTGTTTAGGACATAAAAACAACTCTTTTTGAATTCGTCTTCACCTCTTCAGGTATTTTATCTCCTTGGGGTCAATCAGTCCGTATTGCATGGCTTTGGCAATGCGGGCGCTCGATTTGTTGACTATGTCTAGTTTGCGCGACAGCTCTTTCTGACGTTCCTGAATGCTTTTGTCAGTTTCGTTCAGCGTAGAGGCTATTTCGGAGGCAGTGCAGCCAGCCGCCTCTAGCAGCAGTAGCCGTTGCTCGGTGTCGCTGACGACTATGTTGCACTGCTGGTCGGCGACACGCTTGACATATAGCTCTGCAGCCTCTTTGAGGGTCAGCATCACGGGGTAGTTGAAGTAGTAGCGTTCGCCGCGTTCGAGCGACTCGATGGCACGAAGCACGTTTTCTACCGAGAATCCGCCAGCGGCATTCTTGCTCACGAATGCCTGTACGCCGTGTTGCAGCGACTCGAACAGCACCCGCGCTATCTCCATCATGCGGTCGTGGCGGTTTGTCTCGTCGGGCAGGGGATTGTCGAAACGACCCGAAAAGAGGGCTATCTTAATGCCGGGGTATTTTTTGTGTACACGGTCGGCAATGAATATGCCGCCTGTTGGTTCGCCTTGAAACTCAATATCGAGCAGCAGATAGTCGGGCATTTCGTGTTCGGCAGGGCTGTCCAATGCCGCCATCAGTTGGGCCCCGTTGGCAAAGGTGTCCAGCACCGTCACACTGCGGTAGTCCACCTCTCCGTCGTCGTTCATGCCACATGCCACCTTGTGGGGTTGGCTGTTGAGTTCCAGTTTGAGAGCCTTGCGAATAATAGGCTCGTCGTCCACAATCATTATCTTGATAGGTTCCATATCAGTGAATAGCGAAAAGAGATTAGCGAATTAGTGATTTGAATGAGGCAGCTATTTTTCAATTTCCCTCGCCCGCCAGCAGGCAGTGGAAAGTGCTTCCTTTGCCTGGCTCGCTCTCCGCCCAGATGCGGCAGCCTCGCAGGGTGTTGTCGTCGTGTCGTTTGATGATGTATTTGCAGAGTATCAGGCCGAATCCGGTCCCGTGGTCGGCGGATGGGTCGCTTGGGGTGTTCACCTTTTTGTCGGCGCGGAACAGGTTCTCTAGCGTCTCCTCGTCCATACCGCTGCCGGTATCATCCACTTCGATATGCACAAAACGTAGGTCTTGGGCATATACTTCTGAGTATATGGTCACCTTGCCGTAGTGGGTGTGCTGCAGGGCGTTGTTCACCAAGTTGCGGAGCATGATTTCTACCAGCTGGCGGTCGCCATATAGTTTCAGTGTGGTAGGATAGAATATGAGGTCCACGTCGTGTTCCAACCTCACGCACGAGGCGGCAACGCTCTCAAACACCTCCTCAAGCCCAAACACCGATGGTTGGAACTGCAATCCGCTGGGTATAGAAAGGTTGGTCCAGTTTTTTATATTAGCAAAAGTGCGCAATAGCTGGTCGAGCACCTCCTGTCGCATCTCGTCGCTCAGCACGTTCTGGTACAGAAGATCGCGCATGCGAAGCTTTT
>CAZTVH010000168.1:3261-5287 GCA_964616965.1 uncultured Bacteroidaceae bacterium
CACCTCCCGTCGCCTCTCGTCCCTCATCTTCTTGTTCGTGAGGTAGGTGAGGAACGGGTTGATGTCGTGGCGCAACACCGAGAGGCAGGTCTCCACGTTGGCTATGCGTTCTATGCTCTGCTGTCGTGCCTTCTGCAGGGCGGCCTTTTCTGCCCGCAGCACCTTCGAGCGGCGGTGTAGTAGCAACACCATTGTCCCCAGTATCAGTAGGAACGCCGAACCCACCACGATAGCCAAGACGTAGTTGCGGTTGCGGTTCTGCGACTGGGCCAGACGGTCCTGCAACATGGCATCGGCACTCTCGTTTTGGCGGATAAAGGTCAAGAGCTCCATCTCGCGGGCATACCACTGTCGGTTTTCCTCGGCCGAGGGCGAGAACCCCATGCGTATCAACCCGTCGTAGAGCATCGCCTCAAACTTGGGGGCCATGCCGTCGTGCCAGCTGCTGTCTGCCAGTGCGCGGGCATAGTAGCCGTAGGCGAGCTCGTGTTCACCCTTGCGCAGGCAGTACTCGGCTGCCGCCACCACCGCGCCGAGATGCTGGTAGGGGTCCGTCGTTTGGAAAAAAAGGTCGGTCGACACATCGAACATATCCAGCCCATAGTCGCCGGTCACTGCTATCGAATCGTAGGGGTACAGCCTGTCGCCCAGCCGCTGCAGCTCGTCCACGCGGGCCGAACACAAGTCCTGGTAGCAAGAAGGCCGTATGTTGGTGTCGGCAACGATAAACGCTTGCAGTTGGAACACATTGGCTAGGTGATACACGCTCCGTTGGTTAGGCCGCAGCATAATCTTAAGGTTTTCGGCTAGATATTGGTAGGCCTTGGCCAGTAGCCGTGCGTCGCTACCCGAGGCCGATGCCAGTCGGTAGTAGCTGTGGGCCAGTGCGTAGTTAAGCGACATGTCTTCGGCGTAGTCGCACTTCAGGTCCGGTCTGGCCTCCTCCACCTCATGCAGCATGTCCGCCAACGTTTTCTGAGTGCTGATGTCGAGCAGCGTGCCCGACGAGGAGGCTACAGCACTGTTGCGGTAGTGGTAGTTGAGTGTCAGCGAAGTGATGTAGTATTCCATTTGGGCGAAGGCGTAGAGGTAGTTGTCGCCATTGTGCCGCAATAGGGCCGACTGGTCGATGTCGTACAGCAGCTGGTACGAGTCCGCAATGCGGCAGCTGCGCTGCAGCAAGCGAATTTTCATCAGCTGGGCTATCAGCCGTTCCACCTCGGTGTTGCGGCTCTGCCTCACTCCTCTGTTGGCGGCAGAGCCTGAGGCGGCAAGCACACTGTCGACATACGCCGTTGCCGAGTCGTGCTCGGCCAGCATGTAGAACCCGAAGGCAAGGTTGTTGTACGCTCGCAGGCGGCCGTCGCGGTAGTCGGGCAGCGAGTCGCTCACCACCGCCAGAGCCATACGGGCTTCGGCTATGGAACGTTGCGGGTCTTGATAGCGGTTCACAAACGAGGCCTTGTTGTGGCTGTCCACCCAACCCCGCAGTCGCAAGTCCAACCCCTTGGTCGACTCTCCTTGACGGCACCCTCCCATCAGCAGGGTCAGCAAGGCGGCGGCCAGAGGTATGATATATAGTCTTGATGTGGTATGCGAAAACATTGAAACAACAGATTCGTTCTCTACTTCGTTTTGCAACAGAAAATTTTTGCAAAAATACACAATAATTTCAATACACACACATTTTTTTCGTCCATCCAGTCCACCCTACACAATTCTTAGTTTCACATTTTTTCTTTGAGTTTAGAAAAAAAGTTTTATATTTGCAAAATAATAAATATTGGAGACTTATGGAAGAAAACGAACTTATCATCTTGAACAATAGCAAAAAACACATTGTTCGCGCAGGTAAATGGATGAATGTATTTTCAATCTTTGCAGTATTCAGCATCCTCTTTTTAGTGGCAGGCGGTATTGCTCTGGTGTTTTTCAGTGGCTATCTCGACGATGCGACCGCCTACTATCTCGACAACCTGCTCGCCTTTGCCGGAGCCGACTTCCGCTACAGCAAGACGCGCTTTGC
>CAZTVH010000169.1:0-266 GCA_964616965.1 uncultured Bacteroidaceae bacterium
ACCTGTGAATAGCGATTAGCGAACCGTATGTTTGTTTTTATTTGTCATAGCTTAGTAACCATTTCCCTCTTCAAGTGGTTCCTTATCAGCTCTGCCATGAAAGGAAATCGCACCTCACTACTTTGACAATATATCGTACACGATACAATGTTAAAGTATCATAAATCTTGCATTATACGGTGCATAAAACGGAAAATGTACGTATCTTTGCATCGCAAACGACATAAATTAATAATCATTTAAAACATTACACTTATGGATTTTAA
>CAZTVH010000169.1:276-5282 GCA_964616965.1 uncultured Bacteroidaceae bacterium
AATATCAAATATTTACTTTGTATATCAGAAATAATTTGTATTTTTGCATCGTGAACGATATAATTAATTAATCAAATAAAACATTCAAATCATGGACTTTACAACAACATTGAAGACATCACAGATGATTGTGAACGAACTCACGGAAGGTGCTTTTGTGCACAAAATGCAGGGTTTGCTCTTCAAATCGCAGGGTTTTGAGAAACTCGGTCAGAAATATCTCGACCACTACACCGAGGAGATGGAATGGGTCGAAAAGTACATCAACCGTATGCTCGACCTCGGCTGCGTACCGCAGGTGAAAATCAACAAGGAGTGCAAGCTGATTGAGGACGCTAAGGCCTATATCGATGAGGACCTCCGCATCCAGCGCGAAGGCGTGGAGTCGCTCTACAAGATAATGCCTTCGCTGGCCTCCGACCCCACCACCTACGACATCACCAAGGCCTATCTTGCCGACGAGGAGGAGGACCTTTATTGGAGTGAGGAGCAGCTCGACCTCATTGAGAAAATCGGTATGCAGAACTGGCTCATGCGCCAAATGTAATCCACCTTTACACGCAACATGAATAACGCGATAAGATACTACAGCAAGTTCGGTCATTCTAAGATGATGGCAGAGGCCGTGAAAGACCTCGTCGGGGCCGAGCCCCAGACGGTGGGCGAACCTTTGACAGAGGGTGTCGACACCCTCTTGCTGGGTGCAGGCGTGATGATGGGGAAGGTGAATGGCGACGTGTTCAAGTTCATCGACACCCTTTCGCCCGACAAGGTGAAGCGCGTGGTGTGCTTTGGCTCATGCGCCATCATCAAGTCGCCCGTGCCGCAGATGCGCAAGGCTCTTGAAGCACGGGGCATCAAGGTCGACAGCCGCGAGTTTGTCTGCCCCGGTGCGATGGGCCCCATCAAGGCCGGACATCCCAACGACGAGGATATCAAGAATTTCCGTCAATTTGTGAAAGAGGTTCTAAACAACAAATAACAAAGAAACAACAATGGCAACAATATACGATTACAAGGCCTTAGCCAGCAACGGCAAGGAGATTGACTTTGCCGACTTCAAGGGCAAGGTGCTGCTGATTATCAACACCGCCAGCAAGTGCGGTTTCACGCCCCAGTTCGACGGCTTGGAAGCCCTCAACGAGAAATATCGCGAACGCGGACTGGTGATGCTCGGCTTCCCTTGCAACCAGTTTGCAAACCAAGACCCCGGCACCGACAGCGAAATCACCGAGTTCTGCCGCGTCAACTATGGTGTCACCTTCCAGATGATGAAGAAGGTGGACGTGAACGGCAAGGAGGAGCACCCCATCTTTACCTACCTCAAGGAGCAGGCTCCCAAAGAGGAGGTGAAAGGTCTCAAGGCCAAAGCTGCCGCCGCCATGTTCAACAAAATCAGCAAGTCGGTTGAGAAGGACAGCGACATCAAGTGGAACTTCACCAAGTTCCTCATCTCGCGCGACGGCGCACGCATCGAGCGTTTTGCCCCCACCACCGAGCCGAAAGACATCGAGTCAGCAATTGAAGCAATGCTGTAATGCACGAGCAACTAAAACTAGGCAACCAGCTGTGCTTTAGGCTATACACCGTCACACGGCTTATCACGCAGGCATATCGCCCGCTGTTGGAGCCGCTGGGGCTGACCTACCCGCAATATCTGGTAATGATGGTGCTGTGGGAACAGGACAACCAGACGGTGGGCGACATCGGTCGCCGCCTCATGCTCGATACCAACACCCTCACGCCCATGCTGCAACGCATGGAGCGCGAGGGGCTGCTGGTTCGCACCCACGGCATCGCCGACGGCCGCCAGACGTTGGTAAGCCTCACCAAGAAGGGCATCCACCTTGAGGAACAAGCCAAAGACATACCCGAATGCATGTCGCAAAACTGGCATGGCGACACGTTGAGCAACGACCAAATAACCAATATGGTGACAGCTATTGACACATTGATTAAAGGATTACGATAACCCCCGCAGAAACACCTACATTACAAATGGACCTTTCAGAATACATGGCGGAGAGCATCCGCAACATTATGGCTAAGGCATACCTCAACATGCTTGCCAATCCACGCGAGGCTCGCTTTGCCCACCGTATGCAGAAGTTGTTTGCCACCTCGGAGAAGCGGCGTGCCCAAGTGCTGGAGCAGGAGGACATCGAAGTGCCCCCGTTCCTCATTGCCAGCATTGCCACCGCCTGCAACCTGCAATGCAAGGGCTGCTATGCCCGCAAAAACGGCATCGCCACCTCGATGGGAGAGACGGGCAAGAAGACCCTCAGCCCACAGCAATGGCAAGCCATCTTTTGCGAAGCTGCCGACATGGGTGTCAACTTCGCCCTACTGGCCGGCGGCGAGCCTCTCACCCGTCGCGACCTATTGGAACAGATAGCTCAGGTGGAAGAGATGATTTTTCCCATCTTCACCAACGGCACCATGATGGGCGAGAGCTATCTGTCATTTTTCAAAGAGCACATGAACATGGTGCCCATCTTTAGTCTTGAAGGAGACTTGGAACAGACCGACCTGCGTCGTGGAAAGGGAGTGTACCGCTTGGTGGAACAAGGTATGCAGCGACTGAAAGAGGCAAAACTATTCTTCGGCAGCAGCATCACCGTCACCACCGAGAATTACCTTGCCGTCACCGACCCCGACTATGTGCGGCAGTTGCGCGACAAGGGCTGCAAACTCATCTTCTATGTGGAATACGTCCCCCTCGACGAAAGCACTGCCCACCTGGCTTTTGCCGACGAGCATGTGGCTGACATGGAGCAAAGGCTGGAACAGCTGCGCAACGATATAGGCGACATCATCCTGCTCTCCTTCCCCGGCGACGAGAAAGCCTTGGGCGGATGCCTTGCAGCCGGACGCGGCTTCTTCCACATCGGACCCGACGGCGCCGCCGAGCCTTGCCCCTTCTCCCCTTATTCCGACAGCAACGTGGCGACACTAGGACTCCGCAAGGCCATGCAATCGCCCCTCTTCCGTCGCATCCGCGACGCACGCGCCCTAGGCTGGGAACACACTGGCGGCTGCACCCTCTTCGAGCACAAAGAGGAAGTGGAAGCCATGCTTGAGGGGTAAGAACCATGAACTACAAAGACATGGCGGTAACCAATTCTTAGTTCATCGCTCTTAGTTCTTACGTTCTACTTCACTCCCAACTTCTTCTTCATCTCCTTCGATAGGGCATCCTTGTGTATCATAATGGTAATCGTCTTGTAGCGGAAGTAGGCTTTGCTGCAAAAGAACATACCTTTGTACTCCCCATTGTAGTTGCCCCAGCTGTTCTTGACCAGATAGTACTCGTTGCCCATTTGGTCTTTGGCCGTGCCGTAGATAAGCATCAGATGGTCGTCGTTGGTCTCGTGGTTGTCCCAACCCAACTGACGTTCTTCGGGGGTGACCCAACGCTGTGGCGTGGGGTGGTCTGCCGCCTCGTCCTGTATTGCCTTGGCGGTCATGCCTGTCCAATGTGCCAGGTCGCTGCCCGCAAGAGTGTTGTTGTCCACACTGGTGGCAGGCAGCACACAGAATCCCTTCTTATTGCCCAAACGGAAGCCCTGCTCGCTCACGTCGGCATCCCAACCCACGGGATAACCCTGCGCAATAGCATAGTCGGTGATGGACATCAACTCGTCCAGCGTGACGTTATACGACAGGTCGTGCCGCCAGTTGTCGGGGCTCTCCACGGCAAAGGCCTTATACAGCGGCTCGTGCAGGAAAGCCGTCACCTGTATATAGTCGTCCGCCTTCAAGCCCGTCGACTCGTAGAACGACAGCGGCGTGTAGCTCTTGCCCTTATAGGTAAACCGTTCGGGCGGCACACCCAGATACACCTGATGCACCGCACGGATAGCCTTCATACACAGCAGCTGATAGTTCGAGTCGCTCTGCAGACTGCTGCTCCCAGCGGCGGCCTTCACCATAGGGTTGGTCATCGCACTCAGCTCGCTGTGGTTCGACAGGCTGTCGCGATACATCACGCCGGGCCGCATCTGCTCTTCGGGCACCAGACCGTAACGCTCCATCACATGCAGCAAGTCACCAAAACACCCACCCTGTGAGAACGAAATGTCGCCATGCGTGCGTATCGATGCCATCGCACGCTCGCAATAGTCGTTGTAGGCGTTAAACATCTCACTCAAGTCATACTCACCCTTGCCCATACGCAGCAATTCTGCCTCAATAAAGGCCGTGCCGGCATAATCCCAACAGGTTCCCGCCTTCGCCTGATTTTTCACTGGTGTGACAGGCAGTTCCTTGACGATGGTAAACCGATACCCTTCGTCCTTCTTTTCATTCGTGGTCTGAGCCACGGCCGCAAAGCCCAAAAACACAGCGGCATAGATAACAGCAATTCTCTTCATATCTGTTTAATTCATAATTATCCATCCTCAATCAGTGGCTACCGCAGTTTCCTCGGCCGCACGACAAAAAGGTAGTCACCAATAGCATAGTTCAACTCCCCCAGCCCACTCACACTACGCTTTATCACCAGCGGTGCCTTCTTCCCGTTACATGTCGCGTCGTAATGGCGGCCACTCTTTATCGTCTCTTTCAGTTTTCCTTTTACATAGACGTATTTGGCAATATACACATTGAGTGCATCCTCCACAATCACAGTGTCAGGCCAGTCGGCCCTGTTCAGCTCCGTCCCATTGTAGTAAGCCCTACAGATGTCGAACGTGTCCTTCACCGAGGTTGAAGGCAATCCCAACTGGGCATTGGCACGCATCGAGAAACAACACAACACAATACCAAACAAAAGCAGTTTCTTCATAGCACAATCCTATGTTTTTCAATTTGCAAAGATACACATTATTTCCGACATGTAGATATTTTTGCCACAAAATATTGAAGCCGCTGCCCCAACCGACCCTCAATACTGCGGTATAAAAGGGAGGATTGCGGGTGGAAACAGATGCTTCCCTATCTATAGCCACCAACCACAGCCATCCCCACACGCTACCTCTATCCCCTTTCGTTCCCTACTATATTCC
>CAZTVH010000170.1:0-5280 GCA_964616965.1 uncultured Bacteroidaceae bacterium
AGCGCCAGATTGTGGATCTGGAGGTCGTGGGTTCGAGCCCCACCTCCCACCCCAAGGAAACAGGTCGGATGGCCTGTTTTTTTTGTCCCCCTATCGTTCCCTCGGCCTTCTCAGTCGGCCCTCCCTTGCCGCTCGGTCAGTTGCCACAGCCCTCCGCGTGGCTCCCCCTTTTATCCGATAGTTATACTTTAGTTATTCTTCAGTTATACTATAGTTATACTACATATAATAGTATAACTAAGGTATAAATATAGTATAAGTATACTATGGAAGAGGGAGGAAGGTGGGTGTGAGTAATAAAAAAGGCACCTCGCCGTAGCGGGGTGCCGAGACAGAAAAACAAAATGAGGGTTTAGTTGCTGAGGATTGTCCGGTAGTGCATGTTGCCGGTGATGGTGGCTGTGAGGGGTAGGCCAAGGAAAGAGGTAGAGGCGGAGCCTTCGGCCACGCTGGTCCATTCCATCTTGCCGTCGACGGGGGCTTGGATGACGGGGTGTGTCATGCTGACGCTGACGGTGAAGTTGATGGGGAAGTTGTTGTAGGTGGTGTCGACGACGAGAGCGATGGTGTCGTTCTGCAGGTGGAGGCCGGCGGTGTCGACCACGCCGTGGAGGTAGAGGCCGTCGTTGCTGGTCATGATGATGCCGTGTTCGACTTGCGGGTCGCTCTTGACGGTGACGGTTTCGACGTCAAGGTCGCGGTCGAGCGGGAAGGAGAACCTGTTGAGGGCGGTGATGGTGAGGTCGGTGTGGCGGGTCATTAGGTATTTGCCGAGGTAGGGGGTAATGTCAATGACGGGTTCGTCGGGTGTGTTGTTGCCGTTGCCCGATGGGTCGTTGGGGTCCTTTTCGCAGCCGCACATGATGAGGGCGGCAAGGGCCATGAGAGTGAAGATTTTCTTTTTCATAAGGTATCTTTTTGATTAGTTGTACTATTCAGTTGTGAAATAAGGGTGTCGCGGGTTTCTCTGAGGCTTTTGACTTGTTTTTTAAGTTGATTGATTTGTTCGAGGAGTTGCTTGTATGAGTCGCTCTGCTTGAATTCACGGAGCTGTAGGTTTACCTCGCGGCGCAGCGATTCGTTATCTTGCTTTAGTTTTTTGTTTTGTTTTTTGAGAGTCTCGCATTTGTTTTTTTCCTCCTTTAGTTCTCTCTGAAGGGCGACAAATTTGTCGGTGAGCATTTTGCAGTATAGTTCTAGGTCGTTGTGTTCCATAGTGTTGTTGGGTGTTGTTGGGTGGTGTGGTGGCGGGTTTGTGTTTTTTTGAATTCGGGTTGTTGAAAAGATTTTCTTTATAACGCGGAATGGGTGGAAAAAATTGTGTACTTTTGCAACGTTTTTTATTTTATTAACAGATGGAGCATTTGGAGTATCAAGAGGGTCGCACAGAGTTGGAGACCCTAGGAGAGTTTGCTTTGATAGAGCGCCTTACGGACGGTTTTGGCCGTGTGAACAAGAGCACTGTGAAGGGTGTGGGCGACGATTGTGCGGTGCTGGGCACAGGGAAGAAGAAGACGGTGGTGACGACCGACATGCTGGTGGAGGGAATCCACTTTGATATGACGTACACGCCGTTGCGGCACCTGGGCTATAAGGCGGTGGCTATTAATTTGAGCGATATTTGTGCCATGAATGCCACGCCGCGTCAGGTGCTGGTGAGTGTGGCGGTGAGCAATCGGTTCTCGGTGGAGGCACTGGAGGAGCTGTATGCGGGCATAAGGCTTTGCTGCGAGCGTTATGAGGTGGACTTGGTGGGCGGCGACACGTCGTCGAGCCGTGTGGGGATGGTGATTTCGGTGACTGCCATCGGTGAGGTGGAGAGCGACAAGATTACCTATCGCAGTGGCGCGAAGTTGCACGACCTTATTTGTGTGAGTGGCGACTTGGGCAGTGCGTACAGCGGGCTGCTGGTGTTGGAGAGGGAGAAGGTGACCTATCAGGCCGACCCCAATTTCCAACCCGACTTGGACAGCTACGACTATGTGCTGGAACGCTACCTGAAGCCTGAGCCGCGCACCGACATCGTGCAGTGGCTGGGCGAGAAGGGGATTGTGCCCACGTCGATGATTGACGTGAGCGACGGGCTGGCGAGCGAGCTGCTGCATATATGCAAGCAGAGCAAGTGTGGCTGCGAGGTGTATGAGGAGCGGCTGCCTATCGACTATCAGACTACGCGCGTGTGCTCGGAGATGAGCCAGAATATGCTGCCCGTGAGCAATGCCCTTAATGGTGGCGAGGACTATGAGCTGCTGTTTACCGTGGACTTGAAGGACTATGACAAGGTGAAGGAGAGCAAGGAGGTGCACATCATCGGGCATATCACCGAGGAGGGTACGCCTGCCGTGATGGTGACACCGCAGAACAGCACCATTGAGCTGCGGGCGCAGGGGTGGCACACAAAATAGAACCAGTATTACAAATCAATAGAAATGACTCCCGACACTCCTAAATATCAGTCTTGGCGTTGGCGCATGGTGGAGCAGTTGCGCGAGCGCGGCATACATGACAAGGAGTTGCTGAAAGCTATGGCGAAGTTGCCACGGCATTGGTTTGTCAGCGACTCGCTGTTGGATAATATTCTTTATGACGTTGACCGGGCTTTGGTTATCGACTGCGACCAGACCATCTCGAAGCCCTATACGGTGGCCTGGCAGACGCAGTTGTTGGAGCTCGAACCAAAGATGAAAGTGTTGGAGGTGGGTACGGGGAGTGGCTACCAGACAGCGATATTGTGCGAAATGGAGGCGATAGTGCATACGGTTGAGCGGCAGCATACGCTCTATAGGAAGACCAAGGAGCTGCTGGCGAGGCTCCACTATACGGCCAAGTGTTTTCTTGGCGACAGTTTCAACGGTGTGCCGGAGATGACAGGGTATACCTACGACCGCATTTTGGTGACTTGTGGTGCTCCTGAGATACCCGCAGGGTTGATGCGTGTGCTGAAGACGGGGGGCATCATGGTGATACCGGTGGGGGAGGAGGAGCAGCGGATGTTGCGTGTATTCAAGGATGGCGACGACCCCAGCCAATGGCGCGTGGAAGACCACGGCGATGCCAAGTTTGTGCCGATGTTGCAGGGAAGAAACTTTTAGAAGTAAGAAGTGTGAAGGAGGAATTAGGAGTTGTAGAGGTGTGTCAACCACCTCTTACTTCGTAGTTCTTAGCTCATACTTCAACTAGGACTCTCGCGGTGCCGCTGACGAGGTATTTCTTGTTGTCGTCGAGGCCGAGGCATATCCAGCGGGTGCGGCGTTTTTCGAGGGCGCGGAAAGGTTTTTGGGGTTTGTCGGCGATGCGGAAGGCGGTGCCGGGAGGCAGTTGGTTGAGTGTGAGGTCGTCGGTGGGGGTGTAGTCGGGGTTGTAATGGCGTAGTTGGGCATCAATCTGTTTCTCAATGGTGCGACTGAGGGGGATGCGGGCAGTATATTGGGTAATCAGCGTGGCGATGTCGGCAGGGAAGCAGGGTAGGTATTGCAACAGCAGCTGGCGGTATTGCTCCTGCCATTCGTGGCCGTGGGGTTGCACCTCGTTGCCATGCCGCTGATGGGTGTTGAGGTGAGCCATCTCGTGCAGCAGTACCATGAGGAACTGGTAAGGGTTCATGTCCCCGTTGACACTAATCTCCTGGTAGTTGTGTCCGCGTTGCGGCCAACGGTAGTCGCCTAGCTTAGAGGTGCGCTTGCGGGTGATGTGCAGGTGTACGCAATATTTGTCCATGAAGTCGTGTACAGGCTCCACGGCAGCGGCAGGCATGTATTTGGCGAGGATGGCCTTGTATTCTTCAGGCGACATAGGTGGGGGTTGGCGGCAGGGGTTGTGCTGCGGGAGCAGTGGCAAAGGTAGGACAGTCGCATTTGCGGCGTTTGCGATGCTTGGGCATATGTACGCCCTTGCTGCTGCATCCAGCTGCAAAGGCGAGCAGCAGTATGGCGAGCAGGGTGAGAGATAGGTTGCGTCGTGTGTATTTCATTGCCGATAATAACGGCGATGAAGGTTTTTTATTGTGCGGACCTAGAATGCCCAGCCCATTTTGATGCCGAGGGTGGCGTGGCCGTAGTAGACGGCACTGCTGCCTGGATTGTCGGCGGTGTGGAACGGGCCTTTGAGTAGGAGGGGTATGTTGTAGCCAAAGTAGGGGGTGAAGACGAAGCCGTGGCGCGACATGAATTGTCGACCCAGGATGATGCCTAGGGAGAGGTAGTTTTCGTGGAGGGTAGTGCGCTGGGTGACGATGTTCCAGCCGTTGTTGCCCACATAAACGTCGTAGCTGCTCCATTGGTGCACATAGGTGAGGCGTGGCTTGACGAAGTAGCCGACGCGTGGCAGGCTGCCTGCGCGTGCCATCGCCTTGCTGCGTTTGCCTGCAGGGAAGTAAAATTTGTAGCCGACGGTGGTGGCGATGCCGGGACGGGTGGTGGCTCCGACAGATTGTAACTGTCGCCAGTGGAATCCTTGGGCTCCTAGCTCCACCTCGAGCGAGGCGCGGTGGGGGAGGGCATATTCGTAGGTGAGGAGGCAGGCATCGGCAAAGTAGGTGAAGGGGTCGATGGTGACGGCGTGGTGGCGCAGGGGCTGGTCGATAAGCAGGGAGTCTGGTTCTTGCGCCTGCGTGTTGCCGAACAGCAGGGGCATAAATATGAGTAGGAGTGTCTTTTTCATGGCGGTGAGGTGTTACAGGGTGATTCTCCAACTGCGGCCGGGGAAGAGGATTAGTTTCTTGTATTCGTCGCGGTAGCGGCCTCGAAACAGGGTGTCCTGCCCATAGAGGGCGAGGAAGTTATAGGAAAGGTTCTTTCGCCGCTCATATTCGGTTTTGGTGACATCGAAGTTCCAGAACGAGAATCCGAAGCGGCCAAGGCTGTCGGTCGTAGCGTGGCCGAGGTATGCCTTGTCGATGTTGCAGAACCATACGGTGTCGTTGGCGACAGGGGTGGAGAGGGTGCTGTCGGTGTAGAGGGTGCCTGAGACGAGGGTGGGGTATTCGGGCGGTTCGCAGGCGGTGAACAACAGCAGGGTGAGGATGAGGAATAGGGGTGCTTGTTTCATGGGGTGGATGGGTTAATGGGTTATTGGGGTGGTAAGGGTTTTGTGGTAGTGGCAGTTGATGACTTCTTGGCAGTTGCCGTGCCAGTTGTGCATGCCGTTGCCGAGGCAGTTGCGGAAGGCCTTGCAGTCCTTGCACATTCCACGGCGGGCCCAGCTGCGGTCGCGGAAGGGTTGGAAGCCGTTTTGCCACACCTGCCACAGGTTGTCGTGGTAGATGTTGCCTTGGGCGAAGAC
>CAZTVH010000171.1:0-5244 GCA_964616965.1 uncultured Bacteroidaceae bacterium
AAGTTGAAAATTGAAAGTTGAAAATTGAAAGTTGAAAATTGAAAGTTGAAAATTGGCTGCCGCCCCCGTTTCTTATTCTCCGCAATGTGCTCTTCCAGACATCAGGGCGATACCCAACTGCAGGTTGATGGTAAATCCAGTGGGGGTGCCTATCACCGACTGAAACCTATTGTAGGTGGCAAACAGCTTGGTGTGGAACGACACGATGTCGTGAGTGGCGTTGTATCGTTGTCCGCATAGGAATTCGTTTATTTCCACCTGGTTGGAGAAGATGTGATGGAGGTCGACTCCCAAATGCAGGCATCCGTCGGAGGGACCATGCGACGACTCGTCCTCGCTGTTGTAGTAGAATTGTTGCCACCCGTAGCCCACAAAGGGTGTCAGGCGGATGTGCGCATTGTCCACTATGGCAAAGCCGTAGGCCAGGTAGAAGTCGAGATGATACACGTCGTCAGTGGTATAGAGGTCTCTAATCGCTCTGTTTTCGTCCACCTGTAGCATATTCTGTCGGCAGCGGCTGCCACCCATAGTTAGCGACGAGGTGAAGAAGTGGCGGCGCACCCCTATGTCGCCAGTGCAGCCCAGAGCAAAGCCGCCCGCCAGATAGTCGTGTAGTCCGCCGCCGATGTAGGAATACCCTAGGTCGAACGAGAATCCCCAGCGGAACGGGGCATCGCGGTGGGTGCAGAAGGTGCGGATGGGCGGACTGTCGAGCTGTTGGCGTACCCGTGCCTGCCACTGGCGGAGGTTCGTGCTGTCGCGGCCCTCCTGTGTGTCGTTGTCTAGGCGGGCAATGTCGTCGCTTACCCGTAGCATGGTGTTGTCGAGCAGTTGGTCGGGGTTGATGATTTCGAGAATCGAATGTCGTCCGTCCAATATGTAGTTCTCCAGTTTACGGCGGTGCAGCTCCACTAGGTCGAAGGCACACTGGTGGTAGGCCAGCAGCTGAAGGGTTCGGTAGGCGGTGTCGGCCCATGAGTATTCAGGACTCATAAACGCTGTCACGGCAGGATGCAGGTATTTCACGCCGTCTTTCTTTTCCATGCTCCCCTGTATGCCCATGTAATACTCCAAATGTGAGCATTTGTTGCCGATGGCGGTATTATGACTAAAGTCGTTCCACGTCAGAGGTCCCATCTTCCATTGTCGGGCGGTGGTCTGCCCTTGTGCTCCCATAACCGAAAGGGTGCAAAGCACTGTAAATATTAGTACTTTCTTCATTTTGGTATAATGATTTGAGGTTGCAAATGTACACAAAAAAAAGGACTTAATAAAAAAATAGTGCTTTAGGTTGGCATCTCCACTTATTGGTTGTGGCATAAGTTTCAAAATGCTCGAAGAATACTGGTGAAGCCACATTGTGTCCATCATGCAAGGTTTGTGTCAGAACGTATTGGTTATGTCCTATTGTTTCGAGTGGCAACAATAGTCGTGAGGTATAGTGGCAGAGGATACATCATGGGGCAGAAAAGGGGTGGCGGGAGGGATAGGCTGTGGATGGGGCGGGAAACGACGAAAGGCCGTCCACAAAGGGCGGCCTTTCGGTTATTGACTGTTTAGAGTAGGCTTGGGTTAAGTCAGCGTTGAGAGTTTGAAACTATACCGCTTTACTTACGTTCGCCTTTGGCTGCATTGTAGAAAATCTTCAATGCGCCGGAGTTACGCAGCTCCTGCTTGATGTCGCTAATCATACCCATCTTGGTGTCCTTATCGGCCTTGATAGCGAAGGTGATGAAAGGACGGTCGGCTTCGGGACGGTCGTTGACTTCAGTTTCGACAAACAGGGGGATGTCGGAGACCTCGGAAATCATGTCGTTGAGCTGGATACGGGATTCTGTACCGTATTTCTTCTGCATCTCGCCAGCCATGGGGGTACCTACGTTGATGTAGCTGACAAGGCTCTTCTTCTCTAGCTTGACAGTTTCGGAGGCCTTGGGAACCTTGATGGTGACGTAGAGCGAGCTTTCGCGCATGGTAGTGATGGTCATAAAGAAGAACAGGAGCATGAAAATAATGTCGGACATGGACCCCATGTTGAGCCCAGGTGTCTCTTTTGCTTTTTTACCAGTAAATCTTGCCATTATCTTGATTCTCCTACTTTTGTGGGTTCAGCCTCGGATATGGCAATGGGGATTGCCTGATCGATGGCTTCCGCCTGTTTATCGTTAAGGTCGGCGTATTTTCTACCGAACCTCTCTTGTGAGAGTTCGTTACGCATTTCGCTGATGGCGACAGTCAGTTCGTTTTGTACTGCGACATACATGTCGTACGAGGTACCACGGTCGTTTTGCAGGGAGATAATACCTTTGGAGACTTTCATGTTACCCAGCAAGGGGATGTCCATGTCGATCTTTTCAGGCAGGTTGGGGTCGTTGTTAGGATTTCCGAGGAATTCCTTGGCACGGTCCTTGAGGTCGGCAATGTCGCCGACTTCGCCGTTGAAAATCAGACGGTCCTTGCTGTTGATTTTTACTACGAAGATATTACGCTCCTTAATCTCTGGTGGTTTTTCCTGGGTGGGAGGCAGAGGTGGTGGCAAACGACGTGCAATACCCTGATCTGTGTTGATGTTGGAGACCAATAGGAAGAAGGCCAACAACAAGAACGAGATGTCGGACATTGAACTGGTGTTTAAGCCAGGTGTTTTTCTTCCCATAGTTGATTATTTTTTCTTGAATGATTTAGCAACTTCGACATAGACAATGGCGCAAGCGGCACCAATGATCAGCAGATAGATGGCGTAGCAGGCGGCACCAATCCATTTGGATGTGGCTTGGGTGACACCGTTGCGCTCGAGGAAGGCATCAGAGATGTCGGTACCTCTGGAGAGGAGGAACAGCACAATGATGACAGCCGCGATAGCCGCCAGGCCAATAAGGAATTTGACCAGTTTGCCATTTCTGACGAGACGCTTGAACAGGAAGTAGACAATGGCTATGACGGAGACGAAAATGAGAGCGACAAGAATCCAATAGACGATGTCGTACATGCCGGTGAACTTGGTTGTGTCGAGGGCGAAAAGGAATGCGAATACCGCACACAGAACGCCCAGCAGCAACATCACCAGAGTCAGTAATTTATCGGTTTTCTCTTTCATAATAGTTTAAGGATTTAAGTTTTTAATAAATTGGTTTGAGATTCCTTATAACTATTATTTCTTGTACTTGACGAGGATGTCCATGAAGGAGATGGAACCATCTTCCATCTGGGCAACGAGGCTCTCGATTTTGGTGAGGATGTAGTTATAGAAAATCTGAAGGATGATAGCGGTGATAAGACCGAAGATGGTGGTGATAAGAGCAAGTTTCATACCGCCAGCCACAACTGTGGGGCTGATGTCACCAGCGACTTCGATATCATCGAATGCCTTGACCATACCGACGACGGTGCCGAGGAATCCGAAGGAGGGGGCCAGAGCGATGAACAGGGCAATCCAGGTCATGTTGTTCTCGAGGCGGGCCATCTGGACACCACCGTAGGAGGTAACAGCTTTTTCGACGTTGTCGAGGCCTTCGTTGATGCGGTCGAGGCCTTGGTAGAAGATGGAAGCCACAGGGCCACGGGTGTCGCGGCAGAGGTCTTTGGCACCGTTGTAGTCACCCTTCTTGACATGGTCTTCGATGCCCTCGAGGAGCTTCTGCACGTTGGTGGTAGCCATGTTGAGGTAGAGGATACGCTCGATGATGAGAGCCATACCGAGGATGAGGCAGAGGAGCACAGGGGTCATCCAGCCAGCACCACCCTGAATGTATTTCTCTTTCAGGACCTGGTGGAAGGACTTGGTCTCTTCGGCGGGTGTGGCGACCTGTTCGGGTTCTTCGGCGACGGGAGCTTCGGCGACAGTGCTGTCAGCGGTCTGCTCGTCGACTTGTTCAGTTGCAGGCTGTGCGGCCTCGGCGGGCTGCTGGGCCATGACACCATTGAAATTGGCGAATGTCAATAATCCAAAGATTGACATCAAAGCAATTACTTTTTTCATGATTTAATTTAATGTGTTAATTATTAATTAGTTGATTTGCTTTCGGTATAACACAATGTTTCTGCAAATATACGCTTATTTTCTGATTTAATGAAAAAATGTTAGATTTTTTTATTTTTTGCGGTCGAAAAGGGTGTCCATAAGCTGGCGTAACGGGGACTTCAGCGAGTCGTTGACGCATATGGTGTCGAGGTGTTGCTGGGCAAGTTGGAACTGGTGCCGAATGGCTTGTTCGACTTGGGAACGGATGTCGAGTTGGTTGTAGATTTCTAGCACCCACGCCACTTTGGCATCGCTGTCGGCGGGGGTGGAGGAGAAGAGGGTGCGGAGTTCGGTCTGTTGGGTGGTGTCGGCTAGTTGTAGGGCTGAGAGGATGAGGTAGGTCTTTTTGTTGTCGCGGATGTCCTGTCCGGTCTGTTTGCCGAAGGTGGCGGTGTCGCCGTAGGCATCGAGAAGGTCGTCCTGAAGTTGGAAGGCGAGGCCTAGGTGGATGCCGAATTGGTAGAGATGGTCTATGTCGGTAGTGGGAGCGTCGGCGTATAGGGCACCGATTTTGAGGGCGCCGGCGAGGAGGACGGCTGTCTTGAGGCGTATCATCATCATGTAGTCGTCGACCGTGACGTGGTCGGCGGTTTCGTAGTTCATGTCGTATTGTTGGCCTTCGCATACTTCAATGGCGGTTTGGTTGAAGCATTGGAGTATTTCTTGAAGCCGATGGTGAGGCTGTATGAGGAAGTAGTGCCATGCTAGGGCGAACATGGTGTCGCCTGAGAGGACGGCGGTGTTTTCGTCCCATTTGCGATAGACGGTGGGTTGTCCGCGCCGCAGGGGCGAGTGGTCCATCAGGTCGTCGTGGAGAAGGGTGAAGTTGTGGAACACTTCGATACCGATGGCAGCATTGCGGACATTGCCGTCGCTGCCGCCAAACATACGGTGGGCAGCGAGTAGCAAGAGGGGTCTGATGCGTTTGCCTCCGAGCCGGAGGGTGTATTCGATAGGCTCATACAGCCGGACGGGTTCGCGGACGAAGGTCTCGGACGCGAAGATTTCATTGACGGTGGTAAGGAGGGTGTTCATTGTCTGATTGTTTGTTTGCTTGATTGTTTGAGTGGTTTGACCGCGGCAGCCAACTTTCAATTAATTCTTAAACTAAAAAGTAAATACTAAAAACTAAAACTATTTCAATTTTCAATCGCTCTAATATAATAAATGACTGATTTTTGCCAAACCGTCTCAAAAAGTATCTCCCCGCCTGCGGCGGGAAT
>CAZTVH010000172.1:0-5196 GCA_964616965.1 uncultured Bacteroidaceae bacterium
AATTACATACTTTTTCTCGACTCTGCAAGCCATCCGAACAGCTTGCGTAAAAAAATTGATGAGGGGTACAATAATAATTATGAGAGTGCGTTTTTCAAGAGTTAGAAAAAGTAGTAATTATGTTTCTACAATCTTTAGTCGATTACATTGAGGTCAATGCACCAATGACCAATTTGCCCGAGTTGCTTAACTTTCACCACGGCAACCCTCTGGGGCTACACCCTATTGCAATTCCTATCTTTTTGCTGGTGCTTGCTGTTGCCATGCATGTGGCCACCTACCAAATTTATCACAACGACAAGCGTGACCTCTACCCGCTGCTCTACATCTTGGTAGGGTTGTCGGTGGTATCTACCTACTATTATTGTTTCTCGTCCGACTTGCCGCTGTTTGAGGATATCGACTTGCACCGCAAGGAAATCAGTGTTGGATGGTTCTGTCAGCGAAAGATTGTGGGTGTTGGCTGGTCAATGCTTGGCGAGGTGTTGCTCACCTATGTTGTCTATTGCCTTATGACGGCCCTGATGCAGGTGGTGGCGCAATTGAGCGACGCTATGGGTATGGTGGAAAAGCAGTGGATGGAGTGGCAGTCTGTCATATTCATAATGCTTCTGGGTGCTGCCATTGCTGGTCTGTTTGACGAGTTTGCCCCCATCACCGGCGTGTGGATTATGGTAGTGTACCAAATAGTCATGCTGCTCATGATTGTCGCAAAGACAATAGTGGACATTGCCCGTACCCACAATATTGGCCGATGCCTGTTTGTTGCCCTCATTTTCTTTGTCGGCATTGAGGCTGTCACTATGCTTGCCATCGAATGCATCGAGGGCTACATCTATGTCTTCATTCCCGTGGTTTGCATCTTTGCAACCGTAAGTGTCCGATACAAGAAGAAGCAAGTTGAGAATTCGTGAATTGTGAATGACGATTTGTGACCCGTGAGCAGCGGCATGAAAGAAGCAGTTTCACGGGTCACAAATCATAAATAATTATTTTTTTTGTATTCGTTTCACGAAAAAGTTGTATCTTTGCAACGCGTTTCAGCAATGGGGTATTAGCTCATTTGGTAGAGCATTTGGTTCGCAATCAAAAGGTAACGGGTTCGACTCCCGTATACTCCACTTAAATGAAATTGAAAATTGAAAGTTGAAAATTGAAAGTTGGGCTGCCGCGTGCGGGTGACTTTCAGTTTTCAACTTTCAACTTTCAACTCACAACTTTCAACTTATGAAAATTGCACTTTTAGGATACGGGAAGATGGGCAAGGCCATTGAGGCTTTGGCCGGCGAACGCGGACACGAGGTGGTTGTGACCATCGACGACGAGGACGACTGGATGGACAAATTGGACGGACTGCGCGACTGCGATGTGGCCATCGAGTTCTCCACCCCCGCCACCGTGGTGGGCAACATCATGCGCTGTTTCGACATGGGGCTGCCCGTCGTCGTAGGCACCACGGGATGGTATGACCAGCTGGAGAGCGTGGCACACGACTGCCAGCAACGTGGTCAGTCGCTCTTTGTGGCTTCGAATTTCAGCATCGGCATGAACATCATGTTCGAACTCAACCGCCGTCTGGCACAGCTGATGAACGGCTACGAGGATTACGAGGTGAGCATTACCGAAACTCATCATGTCCACAAACTCGATGCCCCTAGCGGCACCGCCATCACCTTGGCAAACGACATTATAGAGGAACTTGACCGTAAAGATGAGTGGCAGCTGCGCAAGACCATCACGGAGCATGGCACTACCGAAGTACACCGCCGACTGAAGAATGACATGGTGCCTATCACAGCCATACGCGAGGGCGAGGTGCCAGGTGTCCACGAGGTGGTCTACGATAGCGACATCGATACCATCACCCTGCGCCACTCGGCCAAAAGCCGCAAGGGTCTGGCTCTCGGAGCCCTGCTGGCAGCCGAGTTTCTCGAAGATAAGAAGGGGTATTTCACTATGAAAGACTTATTGAATTGAGGATTGAAAAGTGGTATCTTTCGGGAGCGGACAACATAAGCCCCCGATAATTTCAATTTTCAATTCTCACCTTTCAATCTCCAACTATCATGCCCCGCAAGTCGCAGTTCCCTTTTTACCTGCTCTTCACCCTGTTGCTGCTGGGTGCCATGCTGGGCTGCTCGATGCTGGGTGCTGTGCGTTTTGGGTGGCACGAGATGTGGCAGTCACCCATCTTTCTCAACCTTCGCCTGCCCCGTATCATATTGTCTGTACTGGTGGGTGCAGCCCTCTCGGTATGTGGGGCCGCCTATCAATCCATTTTCCGCAACCCATTGACCGACCCCTATGTGCTAGGCATCTCGTCGGGTGCCTCGTTGGGTGCCGCCATCGCCATATTGCTAGGCCTTGAGGCCTATTTGCTGGGCATCGGTGCCTGCGCCCTCGTTACAGGCTTGCTCACCATTGTGGTCATCTATCGTATTGCCTCCATCGGCAACCGTATGCACACCACCACATTGCTGCTCACCGGCGTGTGCATCACCTTCCTTATTTCTGCCGTTATCTCGTTCCTTATGGTGCTTCATCAGGACAAGATGGACAGCATCATCTTTTGGACTATGGGCAGTTTTTCTTCTGCCACATGGCCCGATGTGGCGATAGTGGCCCCCATCGTGGTGGTGGGCATCAGTGTGGTACTCTTCTACCTTCGCGACCTCAACCTGCTCCTTGCCGGTAGCGAGACCGCCAAAAGCCTTGGCGTAGAGGTGGAGCGGGTCAAGAAGGTCCTGCTCCTCGTCACCACCCTCATGGTCGCCTTCTGTGTCTCCACCTGTGGAGTGATAGGCTTCGTCGGGTTGGTGGTGCCGCACTGCATTCGCCTCGTCTGTGGTCCCGACAACAGACGTATCGTTCCCTATTCCATCCTCTTCGGCGGGCTTTTCCTGTTGCTTTGCGACACCCTCTCGCGCATCCTCTTGCCGCCAGCCGAGCTGCCCGTGGGCAGCCTCACTGCCTTGGTGGGTGCCCCGTTGTTCATCTACCTACTCTATCGAAACAAGAAAGCCTACTGAGTAAGGGATGCCCTGCGGGCAGAAATTGAACAAAATATAAAAGAAAATCATACAAAACGTACAACAATGAACTTGGATGACGCAAAAAGGCTACAAGAGCTCTGTACACGCCATGAAATTGTCAAGAAGGTTCTTGATAATTGGAGAAGCGATGCATCTATGAGCCTAACGATAATGTGTTTAGGAAATATGCTTGATGTTAAAAAAGATTTAGGTATACCATTTGCACATCCAGCAATAGGTGATAATGAGTTAGCTCAAGATATTGAGGGTGCTCTTGAGGCACAAGTGCAACGATTAGAAAACCAAATAGCTTCATATTAAGTAAGAATATTAATAAGAAAAGAATGAATGCCATAGAGGAACACAACATGCGTTATGCCTTTTTTCATGAGATAACAGGCGTGGCCATGACGGTTCATAACAAATACCATTCAGGGCTGCTTGAATCAGCATACGAGGCTGCTTTGAAGTATCTATTGGAATTAAAGGGCTATTCTGTCGAACGACAAGTATTTTTACCTATATATTGGGATGAAGTCAAACTTGACCAGACATATAGGATGGATTTGGTCATTGACGGTGAGATAATAGTGGAACTAAAGGCTATAGCGTATGTGGATAAGGCACATCGCAGGCAATTATGGAATTATTTAAACCTGACACACATGCCATACGGGATGATAATTAATTTCGGAGCTGAGAGCCTCTATTCAGAGTGGTATCAGAGAGACAGTGCTAGTGGTGAGATAGAAAGGATAAAACTCATATGAATGCATTTGAATACAGTGTAGATGAAATAAGATGATGATTATCAAATAATTTTTTTTCGATTTTGTTTAATTTCTCGCCGCAGGCGACCCCAAAAAGAACACGACATTGATTGCATTACAAAATATTTCTTATGCCTTTGGAAAGAAAAAGGTGTTGGAAGGAGTCGACACTCGTTTTGGGGATGGCGACTTCTACGCCATCATGGGTGCCAACGGTTGTGGCAAGACCACCTTGCTACGGCTCATCGTCGGGTTGCTCGCGCCTCAGGAGGGTGAGGTGTCTTTGGATGGCAAGAATGTGCTCCACCACACTGCCCGCCAATTGGCGCAACGCATGGCATTCGTCCGCCAGCACCCCCACACCGATTTCGAGTTCTCCGCCTTCGAAACCGTTCTCATGGGACGCAACCCCTACCAGCACCGCTTGCAGAACGAGTCTGAGGCCGACTGGCAGATAGTGGAGCAATGCATGAAACAGACCAACACATGGCACCTCCGTTTTGCCAAGCCCAATGAGATGAGTGGCGGTGAGCTGCAGCGCGTTATGATAGCCCGTGCGTTGGCGCAGCAGACCCCCATCCTGCTCCTCGACGAGCCAGTCTCCAACCTCGACATCGCCCACCAATTCGAGATACTCGAACTTCTGCGTCGCATCAACCGCGAGCAGCACAAGACCATCCTCCTCGTCATCCACGACCTCAACATGGCGTGGCAATACTGCGACCGCCTGCTGCTACTCCACCAAGGCGGCATACTCTATCAGGGTCCCACCCGCGAAGGCCTCACCCCGCAGAACATCTCCACCGTTTTCGGAGTCACCGCCACTCTCACCGACGACAATATCCACCTCAGTCCTCGTCATTAGTCGTGAAGCGCATATTGTTGTGTATCGTATTATGCTTTGCCTACTTGTCGGCCTTTGCCACAGGGCAGGAGAGCGATGTAATATATTATCGCGGTCAGCAGTGGTGGCTCTTGGCCAGACCTGCCGATGCCGATTCGTCATTGTCTGCCGCACTATATAAGGACCTACCCAGCGACAGGTGCCAGTCGACTGCCAATTGGGGTGGATATGTCGGCTATTGGAGTGTTCGAGAAGGCATACTTGTTCTCGACAGCATCAGGGTGGGGCTGGTAAAAGATGGCGAATGTGTGGATACCGCACTGCCCGATTCTTTCATTCAGCAGGTATTCAAAGCCTATGAAGACAAAGGGGTTGTCATGGCACGCTGGTACTCGGGCACACTGCGGCTGGCTCGTGGAAAGATGATTCGATATGCACATGAAGGTTGGAACCGTAACTACGAGACCGAAATGGAATTGACTGTCCGCAACGGAGGTATTGTCGACAGCGTGGAGTACCACAATAGAATAGTCTGCGAAGGCTTCGACTT
>CAZTVH010000173.1:0-5177 GCA_964616965.1 uncultured Bacteroidaceae bacterium
ACTGACATAGGGTGGATTAATGGTGGCAGCATCCGAGCCAACATCCCTGTGGGCCCAGTCACCCACAACCAGCTCTTTGCCGTCAACCCTTACAACAACAACATCTGTGTGATTCGCACCACGGGAAAGGAACTACTCGATGCCCTTGAGACTGCCGTGCGCGAGTACCCCAAGGCCGAAGGCTGCTTTGCGCAGGTCAGCGGTCTTTCGTTCACCTTCGACCCATCCATACCCTCCTCTGTGGTGCTCGACAGCAACGGCACTTTCCTCCGCGTGGATGGCCCTTACCGCGTTAGCAACGTCCAGGTGGGCGGTCAGCCGCTCGACCCGAACCAGTATTACACCATTGCCAGTAGCGACTATGTGCTGCTCAAAGGCGGCGATGCCATCCGGTTCCCCAATGCCAAACAGCTGCCCACCACCCCGGTCACCGACCTTCAGTTGCTGGAGAACTACCTGCTCAACAACCTCCACGGTATCATTGGCTCGCCCTACGGGAGTCCGCAGGGTCGAATCACCAATGCCGCAGTTGCCAGAAAGCAAAAGGACACGCTCAGTGCCCAAAGCGATACCAAGTCGACCGGGTTTGTTAAAATCGACGACAAGCTTGATGTATCGCTGGAGCCTAGCCAATCCAACGGTGGCAAACCGACCGTCGCGCCGCGCAGGTGATTTTGTGATTTTGGGTCACCTCATTTCACACTAATTCGCGTTCCTTCATATTCTATCACATCGCCAGCCACGCATTTGGCCCGCTTGCGCAATTCGGTCTCACCGTTGCGTTTCACTAGTCCCTCTGTTACGACCATCTGGGCCTCCGAGCCCGATTCGACGCAGTTGGTGGCTTTGAGCAGCTGGATGAGCTGAATATAGTCGCCCTCGCCTCTCGTTAAAGTGAAGTCTATCTCTTTCATCTTTCAGTTGTTGATATGTTGATACGTTGATGTGTGGTGTGGAATTATCAATTTTCGATTTCTTTTGTTGTATAGTCAGCACGCTTTACGAGTTGCAAAAGTACACAAAAAAATTGGATTATGACATTTGTGGTGGCCCCTTTTTCTCTACCAATCGGCCATCAAGGCTTGGCGCATCCCCCACCAACGCCCTCTGCTATCCGCTCCGTGTCTGATCGTTCTCCAATTTATCTCCGCTCCAAGGAGCGGAAAATGAATTGTTAAGAAATGAAAACCGATTTGATATGATAAAGGGCTGCTAGGGCTGAAGGGGTGTAAGGCTGCTGTGCCAATATATCAACAACTGAGGTTGGATAAGTTTTTTTATGCACCAGTACTGAGCATGTAAAAAAGTAGTATTTTTGCAATGTGAAATATTGTATCGCTATGAAATGGAATTTGCTGTACCGCTCGTGTTTACGCATATTGCCAATGGTGGTGGCACTACTGCTATGTGCCACCCCCGCACAGGGGCAGACCAAGAAACAGCTGGAGCGCGACAAGGCTAAAATAGAGAAGGAGATAGCCCGCCTGAACAGCGAGCTGACAAAGGCACGCAAAAACTCGAAGAATTCGACCAAGCAGATAACCCTTATCAAAAACCGTATTCAGGAGCGGACAAGGCTGATTGACAATATCAACGGGCAGATGAATATCTTGAACCGTCAGATTGTTCGCACTGAGGATTCGCTGCGCGTGGTGCGCGGACAGATTGACAGCATGAAGTCGGAATATGCCAAGGTGGTGAAAGCCCTCTATGGGCTGCGGCAGAATATGAACGCCTCTGGGTTGTTGTTCGACAACGAGCAATATAATTACAGCTACTTGAAGATGAAGTATTTTGCCGAGTATTCCCGCTATCGTCGGCACCAAGAGACCACCATCCGTAGGCGCGAGCAACTGTTTAACGACATGAGTCTCGACTTGCAGCGTCAGCGCAAGGAGAAAACGTCGTTGCTGGCACAGGAGCGCAAGCAGCGGGATGCCCTGTCGCGCGAGCAACAGCAGCAACAAAAGAAACTGAACAAGAGCCAGCAGGACGAGAAGAGCCTGCAACAACAGATTAGCAAGAAGGAGAAGCAGAAACAGCAGCTGCAGCAGCAGATTCAGCAGTTGATTAACGCCGAGGTGGCAAAGAGCGGCGGCACGGGTAAGAGTGGCGGCGGCACGTCGGGCAGCTCGAAAGGCTCCGGAACCGCGTCGGGTGGCGGCAAGACGTACAGCGACGCGGCATCGTCCGATTTTGTTCAAAACAAGGGGCGGCTGGTGTGGCCGGTATACTACAAGTCGGTGGCCAGGGAGTATGGCATCTACACCCATTCGTCGGGTGGGCAGAATAGGAATTACGGTATCGATCTCAACTGTGCCCCAGGGGCCACGGTGAGCGCGGTGTATAACGGCACGGTGGCAAGTGTGTTTACCACTCCGGCAGGCACCAAGGGGGTGATAGTGAGGCATGGAGCATATATGACCGTGTATGCCGGGTTGGGTACCGTGTCGGTGGGGCAGGGCAGCAAGGTGACGACGAAGCAGACCATAGGCACGGTGGCGAAAGGCGACGAGGGTACGTCGGAGTTCAGCTTTCAGGTGTGGTGCGGTAAGGATGCGCTTAACCCAAGGCATTGGCTGAGATGATTGAGAATTGAGAATTGAGAATTGAGAATTGAGAATTGAGAATTGAGAATTGAAAGTTGAGAGTTGGCTGCCGCACTCCTTTAGTTTTTAGTTTTTAGTTTAAGATAATTGCGAATATGAAGAAAACGCTGATACTGATAACGATTGTTGCCTTGCTGTATGGAGAGGGGCAGGCACAGGTGCGTGGAATGAAACGCCAGTCGAGGCTGAAGCCCGCCGTGGAGCAGTCTGCCTACCGCTATAAGGGGCGGCTCGCCACGCTATGGGTGGACTCGGTGATGCATGATATGAATTTGCGCCAGCAAGTGGCGCAGCTGATGTGCATCCGTGTGCCGCTGGATTTGGAAGGCAAGGCACAGCGGAATTTCGAACAGCTGATTCGCGAGACGGAGGTGGGCGGTGTATGCTTCTTTGTTGGCACAGCCAAGAAGACGCTGCCCCTCATCAAACGGTTTCAGCAGGTGAGTAGTGTGCCGTTGCTGGTATGCATCGACGCGGAGTGGGGCATGGGCATGAGGCTGAAGGACTGCTATGCGTTCCCCAAGAATGCCGAATGGGGCCTGCTGCCTAAGGAGATGGACACGCTGGTGTATGAGATGGGATGTGAGATTGGGCGCGAATGCCGCCAGATGGGCATTCATGTGAATTTCGCCCCAGTGGTGGACGTGAACAGCAATCCCAACAATCCTGTTATCGGGGTGCGCTCGTTCAGCGACGACCCCAAGCGGGTGGCGGAGCTGGGCATACAGTATATGAAGGGGCTGCAGAGCGAGGGGGTGATGGCGGTGGCAAAGCATTTCCCCGGACATGGCGACACGGAGACCGACAGCCATTTCGACCTCCCAGTCATCAGCCACACCCGTGCCTATATGGACACCGTGGACCTCTATCCGTTCCGCAGGTTGATTGAGGCGGGGGTGCAGGGGGTGATGACTGCCCACCTGCAGGTGAACGCTTACGAAAATGAGAAAAACCGACCTTCGTCGCTCTCGGACAAACTGGTGAACCAGCTGTTGCGCAAGGATTTGAAATTCCAGGGTATGGTCATCACCGACGGATTGGACATGCAGGGGGTGACCAAATATTTCAAGGATGGCGACGCGGAGTTGGCAGCGCTGTTGGCTGGCAGCGACATACTGCTGCTGCCCCCCGATGTGAACAAGGCGATAGAGCGTATATGCCAAGCCGCCGAGGCCGACGAGGATTTGCGACAGCTCATAACGATGCGTTGCCGCAGGGTGTTGCGTGCCAAATATGAGCATGGCTGTGCCAATCTGGAACCCGACAGCTGGCGTGTGCCTGACAGTGGCGACAGCCTCCGTTGCGAGGCGATAGTGCGTCCGCTGCGGCTGGTGGTGGAGAAGCGTATCGACAGCATCGTGAACGAGGGTATTGCCAAACAGGCCTATCCCGGTTGTCAGGTGCTGGCCATGCAGGATGGCAAAATCCTGTTCCGCAAGGCTTACGGTCGTCAGACCTACGACCCCAATTCGCCCCAGGTGGACATGGAGACGGTGTACGACCTTGCCTCGGTCACTAAGATGGTGGCCACCACACTGGCGATGATGAAGCTGGTGGAGACGGGCAAGGTGAAGCTCGACGACCCGTTGAGCCGCTACCTCCCTTATCTGAAGCATACCGACAAGCAACACATCACTATCCGCCAGGCAATGAGCCATATGGCCAGACTGAAGGCGTTCGACTCCTATTGGAAGGAGGCCTCTACGAGCGACGAGCCGTTTGAGAGCGTGTTGCGACAGGTGGTGGCAACTCCGCTGCTGCCGCAGGGCGGATATGTGTATAGCGACTTGGGATTTATACTCTTGGGCGACTTGGTGCAGTATGTGTCGGGCCAGCGGCTCGACATATTCGTGCATCGCCACTTCTATTCGCCGATGGGACTGTGCAACACGTTATACAACCCCTTGGAACACGGCATCGACAGCCTGCGTATTGCTCCCACCGAGGACGACCGTCACCTGCGCCATCGAGTGGTCCGGGGGGTAGTGCATGACGAGAATGCCTACACGATGGGCGGCGTGTCGGGCCATGCGGGGGTGTTCAGTACCGCCGACGACCTCGCCCGCATCCTGCAGATGCTGCTGGACGGCGGCGTGTATGATGGCAAACGTTACCTCAAGGAGGAGACTATCAACACCTTCAACACCTGCTACTATGCCAACCAAGGCTGCCGTCGTGGATTGGGGTTCGACAAGCCCCTGCTGTCGGGCAGCGGTGGCAGTGCCTGCGACGAGGTGTCGAAAGGCAGTTTCGGCCACACAGGATTCACTGGCACTATGGTGTGGGTGGACCCCGAATATCGGCTGATATACATATTCCTCTCCAACCGTGTCTATCCCAACGTTAACCCCAACAGGTTGGCAAACATGAATATCCGCACCCGTGTGCAGCATGAGCTCTACCGTGTGCAGCAGCCCAACCCATACCCGATGGGGACAGTGGCAACGTTCGGGGTGCTATTGAACGAAAAGCCCTGACGGGCTATTTTTAGAACTAAAAGTAAAAACTAAAACCTAAAACCTGAATGAATATGGCAGCCAATTCTCTACGTTCAACATTCAACTCATT
>CAZTVH010000174.1:0-5163 GCA_964616965.1 uncultured Bacteroidaceae bacterium
CAAATTGCGAAAGGAGAGGTCTGGTTTTTGGAATGCAATTTATGAGAATTGGAAGGAGGAGTTGGGGAACTATATTGAAAATTGAAAATTGAAAATTTTGGCTTCCGCCTCAAATCGATTATGCGCATTATAGGAGTGAACAAATCCTGCAAGTTAGTTGCCCTGCTTGGATTAATTGTCTTTCGCTCTAATATAACATATGACTGATTTTTTCCACATTCACAAATGTCGCGTCCCTTTGGGACGCTGAGTAGTAAGGTTATCCCTGACCCCACACTGCGAAACCTAACGGTTTCTTGTATGGGGTTATTAAGATTCAGCATCTTCGATGCTGTTGAAAAATCAGTCAAATATAGCATAAGAGCCTTGAGAATTAAGAATTGAGAATAAATAGGTGCAGCAGCTAATTTCCAATTTTCAACTTTCAATTCTCAACTTTCTTGGGGCAGGTGTATTGGCCGTGTTTGCGGGAGTTGCGACCGTATTGGATGGCGAAGTGGGGGCAGTGGTGGAGGCAGGCGAAGCAGAGGTTGCAGTGGCCCGCGCGCCAGACGGGGCGGCCTTCTTCGATGGTGATGAACTTGTCGGGGCAGAGGCTGGCGCAGAGGCCGCAGCCGGTGCAGGCATCGTTGGTGGCGAAGCGGCGCGTGGTGGTGCGGAGGTAGAGGGGGTACATGGTGAGGGTGTAGAGCTTGCCCATGCCGCGATGGGGGTCGAGGTTGCCGGTGGCGCGGGCCTTGAGTTGGGAGATGATGCTGTCGATTTCGCCTTCGGCACGATTGAGGACGGCATCGCTCTTGGCACGGTCGCCACATTCGAACATGGGGCAGTAGGTGTCGGGCATGAGCACCGAGAAGTGGGCATCGACGGGACGGCGCAGGGCTTTCTCGAAGAGGCTGACGGCATCGCCGCTAGAGCCGCTGGGGGTGAGGACGGTGTAGGTGTAGTGGCTGCCCTCGATGGCCAGCTGCCGAGCGAAACGGTCGACGAGGGTGGGTATGCCCCAGAAGTAGACGGGGAAGACGAATCCGACGGGCTCGCCGTTGTCGGGGACGGTGGCGGGGATGTGGTCGGGCATGAAGGCGACGGTGTCGCCAAGGGCTTGGGCGAGGCGTTGGGCAACATAGCGGCTGTTGCCGGCACCGGTGAAGTAGTATATCATTTTTTGTTGGGTTTGCTTGTAGGACTAGTATTGCTAGTAGGACTAGTGGTTTTTAATTGGGAGATGAGTCTTAGGGCCAGGGTGAGGGAGATGGGGAGTAGGGCGGCGTTGAGCTGCTGGGGGAGCGGGGCGAGGGTCATGACGCAGGCGGCAAGGAGCATGACGAGCTGGAGGATGACGAGCCAAGGACGGCTGCGGCGCAGGCGGATGGCGAAGTAGAGGAAGAGGGGCGAGGCCCAGAGGATGTTGAGGTTGGCCTTGGTGCAATAGTGTGAGGAGATGAACCAGAGGAAGATGACCAGCAGCGAGCCGAGGAAGGGGATGAGGAAGAGGGGTAGGTCGAGCCAGCGGAGGCGCCATTGGTGTTTCCAGCCGAGGAGGGTGAGGAGAAGCACCGCGAGGAAGAGCACCCAGAAGGTGAGTGTGGGGGAGATGCTGCGCGAGGGGGGGATGCGTGTTTCGGGCAGGACGACGGTGGCGGGGTCGGCGAGGGGCTGGCGGGTGTCGCTGACGGTGAGGGTGTCGAACTGGTGCATCATGGCGATGGGCGAGAACATGTACTCGTAGTTGCTGCAGCGGTGGTCGCAGGGGAGGCCGAGGGCCATGTCGACGGCAAGGCGCCACCAGAGGAGGGTGTGGGCGGTGCTACGGTAGAGGTGATTGCGATAGGAGAGGTTGGTGTCGGTGGTGGTTTCGGGCGAGAGGGTGCGATGGTCGAGGGCATGGGCTATCATGTCGCGAGGACGGGTGGCGCAGTTGTCGCGGAAGAAGTCGTATTGGTAGTAGCGGCACTCGGGCTGATAGTTGTATTCGAGCATCAGGAAGAGGTTGTTGACCTCTTGGTTGGAGAGGCGGAGGCGTTGCTGCCAGACGGCACGGCCTTCGTACTGGTATTCGAAGAGGAAGCCGAAGAATGGGGTGCGGCTGAGGTGGTAGTTGAGGTAGCCGCGAGCGAACTTCCAGTAGAAGTGGGGGGTGTCGAAGTCGAAGGTGCCATAGTTGTAGACGAGGTCGATGCCCTGGGTGCTGTCGCAGATGCGTAGGGCGGAATGGCCGAAAGAGGTGTAGAACTCGTCGCCGGGGCCGCAGGTGATGAGGGCGGCAAAGGCGGAGTCGCCGAGGTGGGGGAGGCTGTCGGGGACTTGTGCCCGCAGGGGGTGGGCGAGGAGAAGTATGAGGTAGGAACTAAGAACTAGGAGTTTTTTCATGGATATGATGGATGAGATAGATGATTATTCTTTGGGGTTGAGGTGAACATCCATTTGGGGGAATGGGATGGTGATGCCGTTGGCGTAGAAGGCTTTGTAGATGTTCTCGCGGATGCGGAGCCAGACGGTCCAGTAGTCTTCGACGGTGACCCACATCCAGAGGGAGAAGTTGACGGAGCTGTCGGCGAGGTCGCTGACGGCGACGACGGGGGCCTTGGGCTCGTGGAGGACGAGGGGGTCGTCGTTGATGACCTGCAAGAGGACGGCCTTGGCCTTGTCGAGGTCGGTGCCGTAGGCTACGGAGGCTATGATGTCGAGGCGGATGGTAGGTTCTTTGGTGTGGTTGATGATGGACTTGTTGGAGAGTTCGCTGTTGGGGACGATGATGGTGCGACCGTTGAAGGGTTGGATGGTGGTGTTGAAGATGCGGATGCCACGGACGTAGCCTTTGTAGGAGCCACACTCTATGTAGTCGCCCACCTTGAAGGGTTTCATGAGCAGGATGATGACCCCGCCGGCGAAGTTTTGGAGGGTGCCTTGGAGGGCCATGCCGATGGCGAGGCCCATGGCACCGAGGAGGGCGATGAAGGAGGTGGCCTTGATGCCGATAACATCCATAGCCATGATGATAATCATGGCCTTGAGGAGCACGTCGACGAGCGAGCCGAGGAAGGTCTGCAGCGAGGGTTCGGCATTACGGCGTTCGAGAGTGCGGACAATAAGCTTCTTCAGCATCTTGGCAAGCTTCATGCCTACCCAGAGGATGAGGATGGCGATGAGGAGCTTGGGGACGAAGCTGACGGTGAGCTCGGTGAGGGCGTGGAGGCCGTCTTGGACGATGGTGTTGCGGCCTGTGACCACGTCTTTGAGGTCGGTGAGGTTCATGTTCTTGAGGCTGTCGGCCACGGTGCGGGTGATGCTGTCCTGAGTCAGGATGGTCTGTCCGAATTCGTCTTTAAGGATGGGAGGGGCTGCGTTTTGCGCTCCGGCAGCAGCTAAAAGGGCAGGGGTGTTGTCGTCGAGTAGAATCATTTTCTAAAATTTATAGGCTGATAACGTTAGAGGATAGAAAAAATTGTATTGTTGAAGAAAAAAACGTATCTTTGCATGTTGAAAAGAAAGGAAAGAATATGGTTATAGATTTCAGTAACATAGAGTTGTCGCTAATGCCACAATTTAAGGGTGGTGAGGGCGTGACGAAGAACAGGATGTTCAATGATGGCATGAACAAGATAATGCAGGGATGCCTGGAGCCCGGATGCACAATAGGCTATCATTGCCATGAGACCTCGAGCGAGGTGATTTATATTCTGAGCGGAAAGGCGAAGGTGCTGTATGACGACGGCGAGGAACGACTGGTGTCGGGACAGTGCCATTATTGCCCCAAGGGACATTCGCACAGCCTTATTAATGCGTCGGAGACGGAGGATTTGACCTATTTTGCTGTGGTGCCGGAGCAATAATAATGACCTGCAATAATTGCCCTGTAAGGGCAAAACGAGGGAAACAATAATGTTGACTACGGAACCTATACGCAATTGCCCAGACCTGATGGACGCGATACAGCAGATAGGCATGGTGCCGCTGTTGGACAGTGGCATTAGAGGCTTTTCGGCTGACGAGATGGTGGCACCCGAATGCCGCTATGTGGTGACGGACGAGGGATGGGAGTGGCCGCTGTGGGATTGGAAGGGCCCTATCGTGACGGAGGGGCATTTTGCCTATGGTAAGTTCTTTGGTGGCAAGGCGGGCTTTGTGTCGATGGAATGGTGGCCTGACCTTTGCAACTATCGTCGTGCCAAATATCCTGAACCGTCGGAAGATAGCATCGAGGGAGTGATACTAGAGGTGCTGCGCGTGAACGGCAGCATGATAACGCGCGACTTGCGCAACGCCTGCGGATTCACGGGAGCGAAGATGCGGAGTAGGTTCGACAGCTATGTGACGCGGCTGCAGATGGCGTGCCGCGTGGTGACGGAGGATTTTGTGTACCCGCACGACAAGCATGGCAAACAGTACGGCTGGGGCTGGGCACTGCTGAACACACCAGAGCATCTGTTTGGCAGAGAGGCGTGTGAGTGCGACCGCACACCGGAGGAGTCGTTGGCACGGATAATGGAACACCTTCGTGGCTTGCTGCCCAATGCCAGCGAGAAGCAGCTGATGAAGATGATGGGGTAAGTTGAAAATTGAGAATTGAGAATTGAGAATTGAAAATTGAGAATTTAGAATGGAGTATTGAGAATTGAGAATTGAGAATTGAAAATTGAGAGTTGAGAATTGAAAATTGAGAATGTGAGACATAATCTGCCACTTTGTTACACACCTCTCAAGACGCACTGCATGAGACCACACTGGGTACAATTATGTCGACAAATGGACGGCTTCCGCCTGTCCCCTCTTTAGAGGGGTGGCCGCAGGCCGGGGTATGTAAAAAGGATTGTTTATATTGGTAATACCGTGAGTCCGAACGGGGTCATCAGGCCTCGGTGTTGGAGGTCGTGGACACGGGCGATGTTGAGTTCGGTCCAATGGCTGTTGGGGCGACGGGGTGAGATGCGTTGTGCCAGACGTCCGTCGGGCAGCCGCTTGAGGGTGGAGTCAATCCAGCCGAAACAGAGAGCCTCTTCGACAACAGTGAGGTAGGGGAGTGCATCGGGGTTAGAGGTCTTGCCCCGATAGGTGGCCACCCAACAGTGATGAGCCGTGGCATGATTCTCTTCAAGCCAATGGCGCAGCTGCTTGCGGTCGTTGTATTCTGGAGTGTTCGGGTCAAGTGCGGCGATCTGGTCG
>CAZTVH010000175.1:0-5151 GCA_964616965.1 uncultured Bacteroidaceae bacterium
CCCTATTCGTGGCACTGGGCTGTGCCTTCGAATACTACCGCATTGCCGAAATGCAAAACAACCATCCCAACAAGCCGCTGGGTTATTTCTTCACCACCCTGATGGTACTTGGAGTAAGCCTTCTACCGTTAGGTTCAAACGAGATGGAGTCAGGAAGTGCATTCTGCTTTACCTTCATAGTACTAGCGGGGCTCTTGCTCTTCGTATCTCTGCCTATAGTCCTGTCCACTGAGTTGTGGCGCAACTCGGAACATCCTTTTGGTGACGTGCTCCACACCCTATTGCCTGCTATTTACTGCGGCCTCCCGCTAGGTCTCATGTCAATCTTACACTACGAGTGCAACATCCTTATGATGTGTATCATCATGGTGTGGGTGAATGATAGTTTCGCCTACATGGGAGGCTCGCTATTAGGCAAACACAAGATGTGGCCCAAGCATTCACCGGGTAAGACTTGGGAGGGCACCGCCATAGGCGTGGCAGCATGTGTGGCAGTGGGCATACTAGTCGGTCCGCTGTTCAACGCATTCCCCTATCACCCGATTGGATGGCCAGTCTGGTTGATGTTGGCATTGGTATGCAGCATCATCGGTACCCTTGGCGACTTAATCGAGTCGATGCTCAAACGCTCGGTCGGGATTAAGGATTCCGGCAACATTATGCCCGGTCATGGTGGTTTCCTCGACCGCTTCGACAGCCTACTGATGATTATCCCCTTTGCAACGCTAATAGCCATGTTGGCACTCGTCTTATATTATTAAAGTAAAAGGTAAAATTAGTTGCCGCACCCGGATAATTTTCAATTTTCAACTTTCAACTTTCAATTTAACATGTATATCCATCGAGAAGGAAAAAAACTTATCCTAGGTATGTTCGCCGTGGTGATGGTGATATACCTGCTGATGATATTCTTTGTCCAGCACTGGACGGTGTTCCACTATTTGTTTATGACCATCCTGCTAGGCTTCTGGGTGATGGTGGCCATGTTCTTCCGCATACCGCGACGCATCTTCACTGAGGACAGCACCCGCCTCATCGCCCCAGCCGACGGCGTGATTGTCACCATCGAGGAGACTCTGGAGAAAGAGTACATCAAAGAGGAGTGCATACAGATTAGCATCTTTATGAACGGCACCGACGTGCATGTAAACCGCTATCCATGCGATGGCACGGTGGAGTACTACAAATTCCATCGTGGCAACTATTTCGTCGCCTCCTACCCGAAGAGCAGCGTGCTGAACGAGCGCACCTCGGTGGGTTTGCGCCTGCCCGACGGACAGAAGATAATGATACGCCAAATAGCCGGCACTATAGCACGGCGTATCGTATGCTACGCCCGCGAAGGCGAGCAGGTGAAGCAGAACCAAGAGATGGGTTTCATCAAGTTCGGCTCGCGTATCGACCTCTTTGTGCCCAAGCATTTCACCATCGACGTAGACCTACAGGACGTGGTAAAAAATGCCATCTCTCCTATCTGTACCATCACCTCCCCCACCGAATAGAACTTCACTGTCATGTCACTCTCCGACCAGATAATATACGAAGACAACCACTTGATAGCCATCAACAAGCTGCCCGGCCAGCTAGTGCAGGGCGACAAGAGTGGCGACACCTGTCTGGCAGAAGAGATAAAGGCCTTCCTCAAAGAGCGCGACAACAAGCCCGGCAACGTGTTTTGCGGCGTTGTCCACCGGCTCGACCGTCCGGTGAGCGGTGTTGTCATCTTTGCCAAAACAGGAAAGGCATTGAGCCGCATGAACGAATTGGTGAAAAGTCGTGATTTCAACAAGACCTACCTTGCTGTTGTCAAATCCATGCCGCCTCAGCAGCAAGGCCATCTAGAAGACTACCTATTACGCAACAGCCAACTAAACAAAAGTTTCGTCACCGACAACCCAAATGCCAAAGATGCCAAATTGGCGGTACTCGACTACCGTGTGCTAGAAACTTCAGCAGGCGGCTACCACCTGCTAGAAATACAACTGCACACTGGCCGCCACCATCAGATACGGTGCCAACTGGCCCATCTAGGCTGCCCTATCAAAGGCGACCTCAAATACGGCTACAAACGTTCCAACCCTGACGGAAGCATCTCTCTCCACTCATACAGCATCCAGTTCGAGCACCCCGTCCGCCATGAGCCTGTACACATCACCGCTCCCATCCCATGGAACGAGTTTTTTGAGACTAGTGAACAGTGATTAGGGACAAGAATGTTTCAGCATACCAACATACCCCAATATGCAAGAATAATAAAAAAAATACTGCAAGAATAATAACATATCAAAAACCACATAACATAATATGAAACATCGAATCACAGCCCTACTTATGGGCATTGCCCTGCTGGGAATATCCCACAGTTGGGCACAAACACTGAACGTCGACCGCAGCGACTATTCGCAGGCTGTATTCACTTTTACTGCACCACAGCCTAGTATTAGCATGGCTGAAGCCGACGGCAACACCTATACGGTAGTCAGCCTTGCGGGAGCTACTCCTTCAACCCAACTGGGCCGGCCTGACCTTCCCCGCATCTCGCAAGTGGTGGAAATTCCTCTTTGCGATGATGTCAATGTCACCGTGTCGAATGTCCAGATGCGTAAACTGGAACCGCTCAAATACCCAATGATGCCCGTCCAACCGGCCCCTAGTAAGTCCAATAGAGGGCCGATGCCCTTTGTGATAGACAGCAATTACTATGCCATCAACGCATTCACCGACACTCCCGTAGCGTGGGTGGAGAGGCTCGGCATAGGACGTGACCGTAATCTCGCCATGTTGCGCATATCCCCCATCAAATACAACCCTGTCACGGGAGAGATGCAGATGGTCACCTCTATGACCATTACCCTCACCTATCAAGGCAGCGATGTGGCAGCCACACAAACGATGTACAGCCGCTACCACTCGCCAGACTTCACTGCCTGGAACGGAGTTCTTAACACACTGCCCAGCAGCAAGAGCGTACGCAATGCGGCTCCGCTACACTACCTCATTGTGGCTCATAACAGTTTCCGAGGTGCCCTTGACGACTTTATTGCTTGGAAAAAACGCCAAGGCTTCATCGTCACCATCGGCTATACTGGTGATGCCAACGTAGGAACCTCATCCACTTCAATAGCCAACTATATCAAAAGTTTCTACACCAATGCCACCGATGCGTTGCCAGCCCCCACATTCCTACTCCTCGTGGGGGACCACCAGCAGATTCCTGCTTTCGACTCGCGCTGTTACCAGCCCGCTAACGACCATGTGAGCGACCTCTATTACGCCACTTGGACCGAGGGTGACAACATTCCAGACTGCTATATGGGCCGTTTTTCCGCTCGCACGCTATCAGAACTGACCCCTCAAATCGAAAAGTCTATACTATACGAAAGCTACGGCTTTGAGGACGACAGCTATCTCAGCAACGGCGTGCTCATAGCAGGTGTGGACCGAGGCAACACAGGCGACTACGCTTATACCTATGCCGACCCCGCCATGGACTATATCGCCAAGCTATATATCAATGCAAGCAACGGCTACAACACCGTCCATTACTACAAAAATAACATTAACTTTGCGCCCACTGGCGTACATGTCGACGGCAGCTCGCAGACCTCTTCCACCGCCAACACTCTGCGTACCCTATACAACCAAGGCTGTGGATGGGTGAACTATTCCGCCCACGGATATGACGATGAGTGGTCTAATCCCGAATTCACCACCACTCATGTGAACAACATGACCAACATGGGAAAACCCGCCATTATGGTTGGTAACTGTTGTCTATCAGGCAAGTTCAACACCAATTATAGCGATGCATGCCTAGGCGAAGCCTTGCTTAGAAAGGGTGACAACGCGGGTGCCGTCGCCTATTTCGGAGCCACCAATTCCACCTACTGGCCTCAAGACTTTTGCTGGGCTGTGGGGCTACGCAACAACGTCACCAACACTATGGATGCTAATTATGACGCCACACGACTAGGCATGTACGACCGTCTGTTCCATACTCATGGCGAAAACCACTCGGCATGGCACACTACAGCAGGTTCTATCAACGTGGCTGGTAACATGGCAGTAGAGATGTATGGCACATACAACTTGTATTATTGGGAAGTATACGAACTCTTTGGGGACCCATCGCTTATGCCTTGGCTCGGACGTGCGGCTGACATGCCAATGGAGTACGCCTCCGTTATCTCTGTCGGCACTACCGACTATACCGTCCACACCGCACCCTACGCCTATGTTGCCATCACCACCCCCGATGAACACAACCTAATCTGTGCCGCCTATGCCAATGGACAAGGCGTGGCACAACTCTCGCTGCCTTCCGATTTCACTCCAGGCACATACGAACTGGCAGCATGGGCACAAAACTACAAACCCAGTTTCAACGAAATCACTGTAGCCGTACTCGATGGACCCTATGTCATGATTACCCAAATTGAACCCGTCGGAGACGTCCAGCCTGGCAAAATCATTTATTTCGACCTCACCATTACCAACGTAGGACGAACCATTCCTACAACAGGCCTAGTGACACTCAGCTGTGACCATGATGGGGTCACCATTGTACAGCCCGTCGCTCACTTCAACTCCTGCAACCCTGGCGACACCGTCTCACTTCCTGCATCCTGCCCCGTCCACCTCTCCCACAACCTGCACAACGGTGAGGTCTTGACCTTCACCGCCAACGTAGACTTTGGCCCTGGCACCTCACTCCGCAACAAAACCATCCAAGTATCCGCTCCTCACATCACAGTTTCCAACGCCAATGCCACTCCCCAACTCCAATCCGACTCAGCATCCACCATCACTTGCCGCATCGCCAACACCGGCAACTCTGCCTGTGAGGATATGACACTCACACTTGTCGACAGATTTGGTTTTGTTAACCAGCAGCCCGCCCCCGTCGCACTCGAAGCACTCAATCCTGGCGACAGCCGTACCATTTCGTTCTACCTCTCAATCAACAGCGATGTACCCCAGACCCTCATCCCATTCTATCTATATGCCACCAATTCTTACGGCACCCAACTCATCGACACCATCTTCCTTAGTTGCGGCGTGAACCATACCGAAGACTTTGAAACTGGCACTTTATCCCACCTGCCGTGGATACTCTCCAGCCACCCATGGGAAATCACACAAAACAACACC